>JAYTXK010000226.1:0-1981 GCA_043743005.1 Ignavibacteriota bacterium | reverse complement strand
ATATCTATAATTTTTAAGCTGATCAGTAAATTCCGAAAGTGCTATAAATTGAGTAACCATACCTGCAAATATTACACCCCCTTTGCATTCAAAATTTTCATCAAGATAATTAATTGTAACTGCTGTACCACAATCTACTGTAATCAATGGTGGAGGGAAAATTTCCAAAGCACCAAAAAAACCTAATTTTCTATCAATTCCCATATTTTTAATTTTAGAAAAATCAATTATTTGTTGCTTATCAATAATATTTTTAATATTATTAAATTTTATATTATAAGTTTTAGCAATTTTTTCTAATTCAATTTCAATATAACTATTAACTGATGAATAATGTATTTCTTCAATTAAACTTGTTGAAAGTAATTCTTTAATACTTTTAAAAAAATGATTATTATAATTAAGAGCAGTATAAATGTTATTAATAGAATATTTTAATCTACTATTACCAATATCTAAAATAAGTATATTCTTATCCAATTTTGTACCTAATTGAATCTCCATTATCAATTTTCTTTTCTTCATCATTATTTTGATTTATAGCCAATAATCTACCATCATCTAAGATAGAATCAATTTGCCAGTTATCATCACTTCCTATTACTTTGACCATTTTACCTTCAATATTTAATTCTTTCACCCATATATTAAATATACTAACTGGATCTTTGCTTAACCAATACTTTAAATGTGTTTCAAGCTTTTGATTTAATAAATCTATATTAAGATTATAGCCTAAAATTTTTAAAGAAGTAGCAGTATGATAAATTTCATCAGCAAATTCAGATTGATTTATATTAATACCAATACCAATTACAGTATTAGTACATTGGCTACCAACAAAACTATGTTCTGTTAATACACCTGAAATTTTTTTATATATTCCAATAGAATCTAAAGCCATTATGTCATTTGGGTATTTTAGTTTAAAAACATTACTAAAAGTTTGCTCTATTAAAAGCGATTTTACAGCAAGGCATCCAGCTATCTGATATAAAATAATATTATCAAAAACAGGAATAAAATCATGTCTTATTCCATAAGAGAAATAAATATTATTGCCGTAATCGCCCACCCATTCACGAGAACTTCTTCCTCTTCCCTTGTATTGAAAATCGGCTGTAACCATTACTTCGCTTTCAGTTTTTAACAATTCTTTAGCAAAATCGTTAGTAGAATCTATTTGGGGAAAATGATATTGTTTCAAAGCATCAAAAAATAATGTATTTTTGTGTAAAATTATTTTAGCAAATTAAATATAATTTAAACAAATAACAAGATAGATGTATTACTTTATATCAGATGTTCATCTTGGGCATTTAAATAGGAAAGAAGATAAGGAGATTGAAAATCTTTTGATTAAGCTATTAAAAGCTATCAAATCAGATTGCGAAACTCTATATATTGTTGGTGATTTATTCGATTACTGGTTTGAATATGATACCGTAATTCCCAGTTATTACTACCGCACACTTACAATATTATCAGAATTAGTAGATGCTGGAATTAAAATTGAATATATTATGGGTAACCACGATTTTGGTCATATTAAGTTTTTTGAAGAAGAATTGGGTATAAAAATTCACAAAACTGATATTGAACAAACTTTAAATAATAAAAAATTTTATATTTCTCATGGAGATGGAAAAGCATATAATGATACAGGGTATTTAATATTGAGGTCGATATTAAGAAATCCTATTTCTATAAAGTTATTCAAATGGATTCATCCAGATTTTGGAATTCCAATTGCAAGTGGAAGCTCTCACAAAAGCAGAGAACATACTGATAGCAAAATTTATGGTGAAAAAGATGGTATGACAGATTTTGCAAAAAAGAAATTAGAGGAAGGATTTGATTACGTAATTATGGGTCATAGACATAAAGTTATTGAAATAAAACATGCCAATGGTGAGTATTTCAATCTTGGAGAATGGATAATCAATCCCACTTTTGGCACTTTCGATGGCAATGAATTTAA
>JAYTXK010000225.1:0-7368 GCA_043743005.1 Ignavibacteriota bacterium | reverse complement strand
ATTAAATAAGAAAAATATTAGCAAATATTTGAAAGATAATAAAGCAAATATTTCAATTAGAAATTTTCCTATTAATGTTAGTGAAATTCAAAATATATTAAAAATTAAAGATGGTGGAGATATTTATTTGATTGCAACTACTAATATTAATAATAAAAATATTATTTTAATTTGTAAAAAAGCTATCCCAAAACAGGAATTTCAATAGTAAAAGTACTTCCAATATCTTTTGTACTAACAAAATCAATTGAACCATTCATTATATCTACATATCTTTTTACAATACTCATTCCTAATCCTGTGCCTTGTATATTAACTGCATTTCCAGCTCTATAAAACCTATCAAATAAATATGGCTGATCTTCTAAAGGTATTCCAATACCTTCATCAATAACATCTATTTTTAAATTTCCTTCTTTTGATTGAATCTTCACAATAATCTTTTTACCTTCATTTGAATATTTGCTTGCATTAGAAATTAAATTAATTAAGCTGTTTTTTAAACAATGATCATCTAAAAATACTATATTATTTTTGAAATTGTAAACAATAATTATTTCTTGTCTTTGTTTCAAATACACAATCATTTCTTCTTTAAGTTCTTCTACAAAATTCTTTAGATTTATCTCTCTTGGATTATTCTTAATATGGCCTTCCTCTAATTTATCAATTGATAAAAAGTCGCTTAATATTTGAGTTAGATTATTTACTGTTGATTTAATTCTCATTATATGTTTATCTCTATTTTCTTGCTCTTCTGATTTTTTGTATTTTGATACTAAAGATATAGAAGTCAATATTGTTGCAAGTGGAGTTCTAAATTCATGAGAAGCAGTGGTTACAAACCTTGATTTTAATTCATTCAAGCCCTTTTCTTTTTCAAGTAATTGTATTAGTTCTTTTTTATTTTCAGCTAATTTTTTCACTGCAATTGCAAGCTCTTCTGTTCTTTCTTCTACTCTACTTTCAAGAAATGAATTTAGTGATGCCATTTCTAAATTTAATTTGACTACTTCCAAATGAGATACTTCAACTTCCTTTTCTTGGCTCACTCTTAAACTAATATCAATTATAAAGCTTAATATTAAATTTTCATTATTCCCCATAAAATGGCTTAAACTTAGTTCCACCGGAAATTCATCACCATTCTTTTTTTTTGCAAATAGTTTTCTTCCAATACCCATTGGTCTTGTAGTTGGGTTTTTAATATATGAATGTCTTAATTCTGAATGTCCTTCACTATATCTTCTTGGTATCAAATTTTCGATTTTTAATTGCATTATTTCTTCTATTGAATACCCAAAGAGATTTGCTCCTTTTTGATTACATAATACTATTTTTCCCTCAGAATTAGATACTATGATACCTTCAGAACAGTAATTAAAAATTGATTTGTATATATTAGAATTTTCCATATTAAATGTATTTATTGATTATAATCAAATAGTTTACTGACCAAAGTCATAAAATATTTATTAATAGATATGTAATTTTGTAAAGTTAGAAAATACTATGACAAAAATAATAGCAAATAAGAACAATAATAATAAAGTATGGCTAAACAAATTAAATATGTACAGCCAAGATTTATTTCTTTATAAGCAAAGGCTAAACGAAGCAAGTAAAGCCAAAACTAATGAAGATGTAATTAGTGATGCTATTAAATTAGAAAGAAAAATAAATGATTTTATTAAACAAAATGAAATCATCAAGCAAAGAATAAAAACTTTTTCAATTAATATTAATCAAACCACAAGCTTAGATATTGATGATTACTCACCAATTATAGACAATTTAGATTTGGAATACAATGAACTTAGAAAAGTAATGCTTAGCTTTATTGCAAAAATAATGGATTAATTCCATTTTATTTAATAGAATTTACTTAATACTCCCAAATGTTAATTAAAAAATAATGGATTAGAATGATAAATATCAAACTAATCCATATTATTAACGAACTTAAAACTTATAATTTTAGAAAGTAAATGCTAAGTTAGCTGTTGAATATCTTTGAAGGTAGGTTCCACCAAAAATTTCATAATGCTTTCTATCTAACAAGTTAAATATATTTACTCCCAACCTAAGATCTTTTGTCAATTTCACTCCAGCATTCAAATTAACTACAGTATATTCTGGAACTGTTCTTTCGCCTAAGTTAGTTATCCATTGAAATTGTTCAACCCATCTTACTTGCAAACCCAAGTCCCAAGGCATATCTCCATGTTTTTCTTCATAAGAAAATCCAAAATTAAATTTATTTCTTGAAGTGTTTGGCAAAATCCCACTTGTTGGCACTTTATTATCTTCTACTTTATATTCCAATCTTGTATAATTTGCATTTAATAAAATATTATTATTCAAATAATAATTTATCCCTAATTCCATTCCATATTCGTTTACCAATCCAATATTTTGAGGTGCAACTATTAATGCAGGTTTACCAGTAGTTGGATCAATTGATAACTTATCAAAATCAACTAAATTATTATTATTTAATTGACCAATTTTAGCTTTTAATAAATCATTAGCAGCTTTTACTTTAAGTGAGTCCGCAAGATTTGCACTTGCATATCTAACTGGGGTATAAACATCAGGTGCCAAACCACCAAGGGGATATGAAATAAAGTTTTTCCTTTGATTGTAATACAAATCAGCAGTAACAAACAGGTCTTTATTTATTATTCCTTTATATCCAAATTCATAAGATATTGCACTCTCAACCCCAATTTTTGGATTCCCTAAATTATATTGTGCTAAGCTTCCCAATCCTAATTGTGCTAAACCAAATTGTGTTGAGATTGTAGAATCTATTACTTTATATTTTAAAACATTTGGACCTGCAAGAGAACGTCTTTGGAAATCAGAATAGCTTGGTCTTAAAAAAGAGCGATTTACAGTAAATCTGAATGTTTGATTTTCAATTGGAGCCCATACAATTGCAGCTTTTGGAGAGAATTGTGTATCATATAATGAAGACATATCAACTCTACCAGCTAAGACAAATTTTAGATTTTTTTGTAAATCATATTCAGCTTGACCATATATACCTGAAAAACTATTTTTAATAGAATCAGGACTTAATAATGAGCTTGATCCTTCTACTGCTGTTGTTACATTTTGGATTTCGTGTGAAGCACCTAAAGTAAGTCTTAGTTTATCATCTAAAAACTTGTCATTCCACTGACCATCTAAAACATAAACATTAGAATTTTCACCGCTCGAAGCTCCAGCATTCATTACTATTTGTGGCTTTGTAGTATATCTATTGCTCCAATGTGCTTGTACATTGAAGTTAGTAGAATTATATGCTATTCTTGCAAATGGTTTTGCAACTTCAGGAATTAAAATTCTGCCAGTTTGATTTACAAAATATTCACCACCATACTTTGAATATCCTACTTCTGAAACTAATTTAGCTTGATTATTAAATTCATAATCTAATCTTGCAGTTCCAAACAAATTAGTAGCTTTTCTATTTGCATTTATTAGAGAATCAATACTTCCTATAATACCAACTCCAGATCTATTTCCTGTTACATCTCTTGATAATCCTGCATACTCAATTGTTCCTCCTTTTGTGGTATCACGAGATTGAATCCAATCTTGATTTTGAGTTGAATAGCCAGCATTAACTTTATAATAAAATTTATCCATAAAATTTCCGGCATGACGAATATCTGCTTTCATTGTACCATATTCACCCCCTGTGATAGAGACTCTTGTTCCTTGCACATCTTTTGGAGCATTTGTAACAATATTAATTACACCATTATAAGCATTTGCACCATAAAGTGCTGAGCCAGGACCTCTCACTACTTCCATTCTGCTAATATCTGCAACGTTAGTTTGTAATGAATTCCACTCCATTAAATTAATCAAAGGAGTAGATGGGTCTCTTCCATCAAGTAGTACTAATACTCTACGGTTGATAGAATTATTAAACCCTCTTGTATTGACATTAAAGTCATTCATACCAGATTGAACAACATCAATTCCTTGCAGATGTTCAAGAGTTTTAGTAAGCTGACCATGTGCAGTAGCTTGTTCAATTTGCTTTGTATCGACTAATGAAATTGATGATGGTGCTTCAGTTATTTTTTCCATTCTTCTACTTGAAGAAAAAACTTCAATTGTTTGACTTTCAAAAGTAATTTCTTCAAGTTTTAATTCAAGATTGTCAATATTTGAATTGCCAACTTCTAAATCATATACTAAGTTTTTATGCCCAGAATTTGATACTTTAATTTCTCTTTTACCAGTTACTACATTTGTAAATGAAAACTGACCAGATTTATCGGTGTGAGTCGAAAAGTTTCCAATTGCAACTTTTGCATTGCTAATTGGTTCGCCATTATTGCTATTTGTTACTTTTCCTTTGATATCAGCTGAAATGGCATAAGTGCTGATGAAAAGAAACAATATAAACATACTGCTTAAATGTTTTTTCATAAAATCTACCCTCTATTTATTATGTTTGAAAATTTATTATTAAAAATTATATAAATATATAAAAATGTTAAAATCGAAACTAATATACCAAAATAGAATACTGATTCTAAATTAGTATTTTTGAAAACCAATCCCAAAAGTAATGGTCCAATGGTTTGTCCTGTAAGGACAGCCATTCTATTAAACGAAAGATTTGTTGCTAATTTATTCTCATCAGATAATTTTACAATCAAACTTTGAGTATTTGGGAAATTCAAAGCATTACCACAGCCATATAGAAAAGCTGCTAAAAATATTAATTGAATAGATGGAGCTTTGATTAATAAAAACAAAGCTATTGCTTGAATTAGAAATGAAAATGCTAAAAGTCTGATTTGCTTTATTTTTTTTACAAAATAATCAAATAAAGTTGCTATAATAATGGTTCCAATCGAAAGAAAAGTAATACTCAATCCAATATCTTGAGGCAATCCATTTAGCTTAATTTTTATTACAAAAGGTAAATATGTGATGAAGCAACCAAATAATACTATATATGAGATTACACTTATCATATAGACATTTAATCTCAGAACATTATTCTTACTTGTTTTTATTACAAATTCTTCTGAATCTATATTTTTAACTTCTTTGTATTTATACATTCCCCAAAGTGCAACTGGCAAAGCAAATGTACTTATTAAAAATGGGAAGTTCCAGCCAAATTTGACTAAAAATGCCGATATTAATGGAAAAATAGCAGTACCCAAACTCAATACAGCTGAGTTTATTCCAAGCATTTTGTTTTTTTCTCTGGATTCAAAGAAATCTGAAATTAATACTATATTGATTGAACCAAGTGAAGCTACAGCTACACCTTGAAGAAATCTAAATACTAAAAGCATTTCAAAAGATTGGGCAGTAAAGCAAGCAAAGCTAAATATTCCGTAAAAAATTAAAGATGGAATTAGAAAAACCTTTCTTCCATATTTATCAATAAAATACCCAAAAAGTGGAGTTAAAAGGATACCCGGTAATGTGTAAATTGACATTACTAAGCCGATATTTTCTAATTTGATACTGAATACTTTTGCAATTGAAGGTAATACAGGGGGTAGAGATACTGTACCTATGGCAGATAAAAGCGTAATAGAGAAAATGAAAAACAATATGAAGTATTTATTTTTAAACATAAATAAACCTAAATTAAAAATGAAACTGATAATAATAAACCACAAATGAATATAAAATGGAAACAACCTTCCAATACTTTTATGTAGCTTTTTCCAGTATCTGCTATACTTAAATTTTTAGATATTTGATAAGCATAAGGAATACTCATCATCATCAGTAGCATTTTATATTCATAACCACTTGTAATAAATAAAGCTATATTAGCGAGGTAAATCGAAACAAAAATTAAAATAAATAAAAGAATAGAGTTATTTCTACCTAATCTTACTGCTAAAGTATATTTTTTAGCCAATTTATCGGTATCAATATCTCTAATATTATTTGCTTGAAGGATATTTACAGAAATAAATCCAGGGATGGTACTGGCAATAAAAACAATTAGATTATATTCGCCTGTTAATAAGAAATAAGTACCCCCAGTGGCAACCAGACCAAAGAAAATAAAAACAAACAAATCGCCTAAGCCGAGGTAACCAATTGGTAAGGGTCCTGCTGTATATAGCCAAGCAAAAATAAGCGAAGTAATGCCAATAATTAATATAGTCTTACCACCTAAGAATACTAAATATAAACCACTAATAAAAGTAATTATAGTAAGAATTATGCAAACCACAAACATTGTACGTTCTTTTATCAAACCCGATGCTACTGTACGCTTAGGACCAATTCTTGAGACAGTATCTGCACCTTTTTTGGCATCATAAAGGTCATTTACAAAATTTGTAATTATTTGAATTGAAATTGAACAAAATAGAATTAAAAGGAGAATTGGCAAATTTAATTTTCCTGATTTGAAAGCAATACTTGCTCCTATAATCACAGGCATAATACTCGCAGGCAATGATTTGGGGCGTATAGCCATTATCCATATCTTAATTAAATCTTTTATGCTTTTCTTTATTGGTTCAAAAATATTTTTGCAATATAAAATTAAATAAATTAAATCTACAAAAGAATTTTAAACAACTTGAAATTTTATTCGATTGTATTAATATGTTGATTTTTATATTTATTTGTTTATTAGTTAGTAATTTATTTTCAATCTCTTTTCAAATTAAATTAGAATTTCATAAATGTTAAAACAAATAAATTATTATTTAAGTCTAAAAAAATGTAGTTAAACTAAAAGAGAATTCTTTTTAAGTAAATTTATAAGCTATTTTTACTTTATCAATTGGAATTTTTCATTAAATATTTTGTTATCTGAAAATATAATTAAATTATAAAAACCGTTTGGAAATCTACTCAAATCTATACTTTTAATTTGATTATTTGATGAAAGCACTTCTTCACCTATTGAATTTATAATTATATATTTATTTATATAATTGCTGGATAATATATTTAATAATCCATCACTTGGATTTGGAAATATTTTGAATAAACTGTTTGAAGTTTCATCTTCTAGTCCAAGTTTTGTATAGTTATATTTTGCATTTGCAGAACATGATAGGTATTTTGCTTCAATAGAATATTCTCCACTTTTAATAGCTTTGTAATAATCATTAGTTGCAGAATTTATTTTGACATTATCAAAATACCATTGATAACTTTCAAATCCTTTTTCAGCAAATAAAGTATCATTTTTGATATTAATAGAAACTGAATTTCTGACAAAGTACAAGGGGATAGTATCATAATATACATTACAATCCATATTTCCATAGGATATTTTAGTTATAAAAGATACATTTTCACTTTTTAACAAATAGCCATTAAGTGGAATTTTAAATTGGTTTATTC
>JAYTXK010000224.1:0-4519 GCA_043743005.1 Ignavibacteriota bacterium | reverse complement strand
AAATTAAAGCAGCTTTTATGCTTGATGTGATTGAACATATTGAAAATGATTCAGAAGTTGTAAATCAAGTTTTTGATTTGATTGAGCCGGGTGGCTATTTTATTACAACAGTTCCAGCATACCAGTGGTTGTGGAGTCATCATGATATACTTCATATGCACTTTAGAAGATACAACAAAAGTAATTTCAAAAAGCTACATGAAGATGCAGGTTTTACAGTAAAATATGCAAGTTATTTTAATACATTTCTTTTTTTACCTGCTGTTTTAAAAAGATTTTTAGATAAAATTACAAATAAAGATTTTACTAATGCTCCTCCTGTTGATGAAGTTTCACCAAGTTTGAATTCTCTTTTTACAAAAATATTTTCATCTGAATCGGTATTATTGCCTAACTTTAAATTGCCTTTTGGAGTTTCAATTATTGTTATATCACAAAAATTAAAGTAATATGTCTATAAAAACTAAAAAATCAATAGAAACCAAAATAGCTGATTTCAAAATTACAAATATACCGATATGGGCTACACTTTCTACTTTTGCAATTTTGACAATTATTTTCTTTTCTTCTCAATTATTTGGAAATAGTTTTTTTTGGGAAGATTTTGTAGAATATGTTTACCCTGTTCAATCTTTTGCTGCTGCTGAAAGTGCAAAAATTGGTGGAGTACCATTTTGGAATCCCAATATTTTTGCAGGAATGCCTTTTTATGCAGACTTACAAGTTGGATTTTTCTATCCATTTAATCGCATATTAAATTTATTTGTTACAAATGGTGTTGTACCAGTTGGAGCAATGCAATTTATGATAATATTACATTTCTTTTTTGCTCAATTTTCATTTTATTTCCTTGCTAAAGAATTTAAAATTAGTGATTTAGGTGCAATTATTGGTTCAATTTCCTTTGGCTTTTCAATGTTGTTAGTTTGCCAAGCAATTCACCCAATGGTTGTCTATCATTTATCTTTTTTCCCTCTAGTTATTGCATTTTTCTTAAAAGGAATGACCAGACAATCTTTGAAATATGCAAGTTTGGCAGGATTGTTATTGGGTATTACTCTACTTTCAGGACATCCTCAAACAACATTATATGAAGGTATTTTCTTAGGATTACTATATCTTTGGAAAGCAATTGAAATATATAAATCTAAAGTTACTATGAAAACTATTGCTATGGCAAAATTATGTGGGATTATTCCAATTTTAATTGCTGCAGGAATTTTCTCAATACAACTTTTGCCATCTCAAGAATTAGCTAAAAATTCACAAAGAAAAGAAACAAGCTACAAACTTTCAACTGAAGGCTCATTACAATTCAAACAATTAGTTTCAACTGTAATTCCTAAAGTTTTTGGTACAGTTGATGGTGAAAATGAAGCAAACCCAAGTTTTTATTTGCAATTTGATGGAAAATATCAAAAGCATTTATATTGGGAAACTGTGTTTTATTTTGGTATTTCAGCTTTGATTCTGGGTCTTTTAGGTGCAATATTCGGCTTTAAAAATAGTAATCAGCAGTTTTTAATATTTATATCATTATTTGGATTTCTTTTTGCACTCGGATCAAATGGTTTTCTATTTGATTTATTATATAAATTACCCATAATTGGTACATTTAGAAACCCAGCAAGAATGATGTTTTTTATGATTATTGGTTTCTCATTACTTGCAGGATATGGTTTTGATTCAATATTTAACAAAGAAAATGAAAAAGGATTTTTATTAAAACTAATTTTAGCAATTTCAGTACCTCTTTTCATTGTTTTGTTAGGCTTAATGGGTGCTTTTAATTCAGTTTTTGATATTCCCCAAGAAGTTCAAAGTATTGCACAAGAAAGTACAATATTGAGTTTGTTTTTAATGGCAACTATAATTGTGATAATATTTTTAGCTCAAAAAAGAATTTTACCTTATACAATTGCTGGTATTTTAATAGCTTTTATTTCATTTTCTGATTTATATTTAAATGGAAATAAATTCAACTCTAATCTCAAAAATCCTGCTGATACTTTTATTATTGATGCAAAACTTAAAGATTTATTTACATCTAAAGATATTAATAATCAATATAGAGTAAATACAAGACTTTACCAACCTCGATATATGGCAATGAATCGTAATCAAGGAATGATTAGTAATATTCAACTAATTGAAGGTTATAATCCACTTATTTTAGATAGGGTTTTGCCACCTCTCCCAGATAGAAATTCAGTTAATTCCATTTATAATGTTAAATATGAATTAGCAATTGATTCAATTGCACGTGAACCAAGATTTTTTGAAAGAAAATCATTTTCACCTAGAGTATGGCTAGTAACCAAAGCCAATGTTTTAAATGAGCAGCAGATTAATGAATCTATGAAATCACAAAAATATAATTTGAAGAATGAAGTAATATTAGAAAAAAATCCTAAAATATCTTTATCAAATCAAATAGATTCAAGTAATTCAGGTAAAGTGAATATTACAAAATATGAATCAAATAAGATTAATTTGACATCTACCACTAAAGAGAATTCAATTTTAGTAATGAGTGAAATTTATTATCCAGATTGGAAAGCTTATATTGATGGAAAAGAAGTTGAAATTTTAAGAGCTAATTATTGTTTTAGAGCAATTCCAATTCCTTTAGGAAATCATAATATAGAATTTAAATTTGAGTCTAAAGCTTATGCAAATGGTAAAATGATTTCAATTCTTACCTTACTTTTAGCATTAAGTTTAATCATTATAAAAAGAAAAGATTAAATTTTCAATGAACTAATTTTAATTAAATCTACTGCAAAAGTATTTCATTTATTTTCAAGTACTTAACAAAATTCTTTGCAGGGGTCGTTTGACCCTTTGCAGTAAATTACACTATTTTTTCGTCACTACGAATGAAATGATGAGTCAAGAGTTTGGTATATGTTTTTCAAAGAGCATTTTTAACACCCCGTCTTTCCTATGGAAATCCACCCCTCTATTTAGGCAAAGCCTAAGGAGAGGGGAATTTTAATACTCAGACACTAAATATTCTATACTCAAACCTTCTTTAAAATATCTTTCAATTAAAGAATGTTTAATTTGCTCTTTTTCTTCCCTAGATAATTTTTAAAATATATAAAAATCCTTTGATTTTTTTATGTCCTAAAATGGGGGGCAGTGCATCTAAATTTTACTGCAATTGCAACTATTAAATATATCAATGATTTAACAAAAATCTTTGCAGTAATTGCAGTGATTATGCTATTTATTTATACTGCAAAATGATACATTCAGCATAACAAAACACACAATAGTGTAATATAGACGTGTAATATACGAAAATAATTCAGATTTTAAATTAAAATTGAAATATTCTTTAAATAAGATTTGATTAAATTTAATAATTTAAAACTATTTTTATCTTATTATTTCAAATTTGAATAAATGATTATCAAATTTTACAAAATAAATCCCAATTGCTAAATTTTTAATATTTATTGAGGTATTTGAATTAACTCTTTCAATTTTTATTAATAGACCCAAAGAGTTATAAATTTCTACAAGTTGATTAAGATTAGCTGATGGGAGATAAATATATTCATCACTTGGGTTTGGATATACATAATTGTCATTTGAAATTTCTTCCTTTACAATTGTGTTTGTTTTATCTAATTTAAAAACACCTCTATTTGTTGCAGCATATTTTGTATTATCTGTATCTAAGTATAAATTATTAATTCTTACATAAGGTCTATCAAATTCAATTAATTGCAAATTATTATTGTTGATATTTAAAGTATAATATTTTAAATTAACAAAATCAAATGTTAAAATATTCTCCTCATCAATAAAATCAATAATTTCCAAGCTTTGATTATTAAATTGAATTAATTTATCTAAAGATTTTGTATTAAAATTTACTTTGTACAAAATATTATCACTTATTAAAATTGAGTTTCCTGCATAATCCTTAATAAATCTAAAATTATAATCACTTTTATCTAATTCTTTAGGAATATTTATTGAATTCCACTTAATACCAAAATCGTTTGAATAATATATTGGAGAAGTTGCATTATTTTTTTTGATTTTAATAGAATTAATAGCTACAATAATAATATCATTTTTATCAACAATGCTACTAATTACATAAGATGAATCTAAGATTGGATTTGTTCTTTGCTAAGAAATACCATTGTCAGCACTGGTAAATGACAAATTATAATTATACTTTGAAGTAAAATAAAGTATATCAGCACTTTTATTTATAGATTTACTTTTTTTATCAACACAATCAGACATATAGCTGACTGATAAATTGCTTAGCTCAATGTTCATTGTTTTCAAATTCAAAAAGGTAGTCGTGTCATTATAATTGAAAAATATTATGTTATTATCAGAAGAACTTATATTTTTATTAGATTTATAATTATTCTGATAATTAATTTGAAATTTATTCCAGTATAAATTATTTTTATCATATTCATATAGATTATCACTTAAACAAAAAAGTCTATTTTTGGTAGATGTAAGATTTTTAATTTCACAATTT
>JAYTXK010000223.1:0-2094 GCA_043743005.1 Ignavibacteriota bacterium | reverse complement strand
TTGACCCTTTGCAGTAAATATGGCTTTTTTTTTCACTGCAAAAAGTTAATTGCAAAAAATAAAATACACAAATATGTAATAATGACGTTTATAATGGATATTTATTGCTTGTTTTATTAAACTTATTTATTTATTTTCACTCAAATAAAAATAATATTACTTTATAAATAAAAAAATATTTGATAAATTTAAATTCATAGTTCTAAAATAGTTAAATTGCATTTGTCAAATTGAATAAATTGAAAAAAAAAATTTTATGTTAAAAGAAAAAAACATACAATCTGAAGTTGATGCCAGTTTCCTTTATCAAAAGCTTGCTGAAAATGAAAAAGATCCTGTTATTTCAAAAGTATTCAGACAAATGAGTGAAATAGAGAATGGTCATGCTATGGCTTTTTCAAAAAATTGGAAAGGTTCGGAATTCAAATTACCACCTCCATCTTATAGAGCTATTGTTCTAAATATGGTTGGGAAAGCATTTGGATACGATTATGTGCTTGGCGTTTTGATGGATATAGAAAAAAACATTTCTCGAGCTACTTTAGCTAATAAAGTTATGAAAGATGTGCCAATTAATGGAAGTGAAGCCAATCATGTTAAAATTATTCGTGCATTACTCGAAAATGAAACTAATATTAGTGTTAGTGCATTTGCTAAATTTGAAAAAAGACATAGATCAGTAGGTGGGAATGCTTTAAGAGCAGGTGTGCTCGGAGGAAATGATGGCTTAGTTTCAAATTTTAGTTTGGTAATGGGAATTGCTGGTGCTACTCATGGTCAGAATGGAGTATTATTAGCTGGATTGGCTGGGCTTTTGGCTGGTGCTTTATCAATGGCTTTAGGTGAATGGATTTCTGTAAAAAGTTCTCAGGAGCTATATGAGAATCAAATGCAATTAGAAATGGAAGAAATTGAAAATGACCCAGTCGGCGAAACAAAAGAGCTTTCATTAATCTATATTGCAAAGGGAATTCCAGAAGAGCAAGCCTTTCAATTAGCTGAAGAAATAATGCAAGACAAAACTCTTGCTCATCAAATATTAGTAAAAGAAGAATTAGGAATTAATACTGACGAATTAGAAGGTTCTGCTTGGGAAGCAGCTATATTTTCATTTGTTTTGTTTGCTTTGGGTGCTATTATGCCTGTTATACCTTTTATGTTTACTAATGGAATAAATGCTATAATTTTAAGCACAACAATTAGTGCTATAGGACTATTTTTAATAGGGTCGGCAATTACATTATTTACTGGTAAAAGTATATGGTATTCGGGGTTTAGACAAGTGCTTTTTGGCTTAACAGCTGCAGCAATAACTTATGGAATTGGTAGGTTAATTGGAGTTTCAATCACTGGGTAATTTAATATAAATAAGGAATATTATTATGAATGGTGCTCATTTACATTTATTAGTTAATCATTTTCCTATTATAGGAACAATATTTGGATTTTTAATCCTAATTGCTGGATTACTTTTTAAAAACAGTACTATTAAATCTGTAAGTTTGTCAATTCTTATTTTTACTTCAATTATGGGATTTGCAGCATATAAAAGTGGTGAAAAAGCTGAAGATATAATTGAAAATATACAAGAATTGAAAGTTAAAAATCAAATTGTAGTTCATGAAAAAAATGCACAAGTATTTGGCTCTTTAATTAATTTAGTTGGATTAATTTCGATTTTAGCATTGTATGCAAATTTAAAAAATAAAAAATGGACAAATGTTGTTTTGATAATTATTTTATTTATATCTGTATTTTCAATTTTGTTTGCTATTAAAACCGGAGTAAGTGGTGGTGAAATTAGGCATATTGAAATAAGAGATACTGAATTAAATAGAATTGATATTAATGAAAAAGAAAATGAAAAAAATCAAAAAAAATAATATAATTTGAGATTAATACCTGTATTGATAATTATTTACTCAATTATAAATGCTTTAGCCTTATAATTTTTTTTATTTTCAAAAGCTAAGAAATATAAACCTTTAGGTAATGGTGGTATTTTTAATACTAATTTACTATAATCATTTAAAGTAAAGTGTTCAGAAATTACAGGTACCCCAGCTAAACATCCATCTATATCATAAATTGCTA
>JAYTXK010000222.1:0-4579 GCA_043743005.1 Ignavibacteriota bacterium | reverse complement strand
TGGAAAAAGTTCAAAATGATTTTAAGAGATGCAAATATTGGGGATTTGGGAGCAATTGTAGATATTTACAATCAAGCTATTGAAACTCATTTCTCTACTGCTGATACTACTAAAAAGAATATAAGCGATAGATTTGAGTGGTTTCATAAGCACAAATCAAATAAATACCCTATTTTTGTTTGTGAAAAAGATGATAAAGTTGTTGGTTGGATTAGCGTTAGCTCATATAGAGCTGGTAGAAAGGCACTTAGATTTACTGCAGAAATTAGTTATTATATAGATGAAACATACAGAAGGCAAGGAATTGCTGGAGAATTGATTAAATTTGCAATTGAAAAATGTAAGAGTATTAATTACAAAACTTTATTTGCAATAATATTAGATAAGAATATTGCTAGCATAGAATTAATTGAAAAATGTGGATTTAATAAATGGGGACATTTGCCTAATATAGCTGATTTTGATGGTGTTGAGTGTGGGCATGTTTATTATGGCTTAAGAATTAGTAATTGATTCATATATATATTTAAAAAATTATTTTATTTATTCTTATAATTATTGATAATTGTATTGTGTTTATTGAAATTTTAAAATTTTGTATTTATTAATATTTAAAGGAAACTTATGCTAACTCCCTTGCAAGAACTAAAGCAAACGCATTATTTCAGAGTGATTGATGTAGATAAAAATGGATTTATCGAAAAAAGCGATTGGATCAAAATTGGTGATAATCTTGCTGCAATCAGAGGCATTGAAAAAACCTCAAAAGAATATCAAACAATTCAAAGTAATATGGAAATTGTTTGGAGTAATTTGAGAGAATATGCTGATAGAAATAATGATTACAGAGTTTCATTAGATGAATGGTTATCTTTTGAAGATCACAAAGTAATAAATTGTGATGATGCCTGGTATGATAGTTATGTAAATAATACTGTTAGCAGTTTATTTGATATTCTCGACGAAAATAAAGATGGAGTAATCAGTGTTATTGAATATCTTCAACTAATGGTATCTTTCAGAGTACAGCCATCTGATGGAGTAGAGGCTTTTAATAAATTAGATTCTAATAACGATGGTTTAATAAGCAAAGAAGAGCTTTTAGCAGCTGTATATGACTTCCATAGAAGTAATTTACCTGATGCTACTGGCAATTGGCTTTTTGGTCCATATTGGAAACATTAAATATTTTTATTAATATTTATTCTTAAAATATAAAATCAATTAAAAAAGCTACATTATATATTTGTGATGTAGCTTTTTTATTATTAATAACTTAGTTAGAAATCATGTGGGGTAGATATACTTTGCACTTCTATAAAACTTTAACTCCAATTCAAATCATTTCTATTCCTTTATAAACTTATAAATCTTATTATTTAGTTTTATAAAGTACACTCCTTTTTGCAAATTTGAAATATTTAATTTGTTATTTTCAACTTTTGCTTGATAAACTAAATTTCCAGCACTCGAAGAAACATTAAATTCTGTTTCTAAATCTAAACCAAAAGGTAATTCAATATAATTGTTTGCTGGATTGGGGTAAAGAATATAATTAGTTTCTAATACATCTTTAACATCAGTTTTAGCAACACTTATAAACTTTTCTTTTGTATAGGAACTAGAATTATTCCCATTAGAAACTTTAAGAGAAACTGTGAAGTTACCCTCTTTTGTGTAGATGTGGCTTGGATTTTGAATAATACTTGATTCACCATCTCCAAAATTCCAATTAGTATTTGTAATTTCTCCAGTAGATTTATTAATAAAATCAACGCTTAAAGGTGCCATACCTATATTATTTGATATTGAAAAATAAGCATTTGGTTTTTGACTCACTAAAATGAAATCCTTATAAGTTACATCTTTTGAAAGATTTGCATCAGAACAAACCAATTTTACATTATACTTTCCATAAGAATTGAAAATATGAAGTGGTGATTTCAAATTGCTTGAATCTCCATCACCAAAAAACCACTTATAAGAATTATAATTAGCTTGAGTTTTATTTATAAATTGGACTTTCAATGGTGCTTCTCCAACTTTTACTAAAGCATCAAAAATTGGTAGCCCAAAATTAACATCATTATTATTCATCCATAAATTATCTTGATTGTTATTTATTTTGCCATTTTTATCAGTTTGAAATAAATTTGTAAATAATGGTTTAGTACCTTCAGCATTAATGTTTCTCCATTCTTGATCTGTCAATCTTTTGTAATCATTTGTAATATTTTCATAGTAACTAAATACTGGACCTGCATAAGCTCTTTCCTGACCAGAAGAGTCTTTTGCAATTATGATGGCAGAATTTGGTCTGCCAGTACCACAATGCAATACCCACCCAACTTCGTTTTCGTTTTCATCCATAGGAGTAGTATGCACATCAGCAATCACGCTTTCATCAAAGCCCAATTCACCTAAATTCTGATTTTCACAGCGAAATACCTCTTCAGAAAGTCCTCCCAATAATTCATTGTACCAACCATCTACTCCTGCTTTTTGTGTACAACTTTTTTGAGGGTCTAAATATAGAATTTGTTTTATAAAATCTAATTCAATAATTGTTAATTTCATATTTAATAATTCTTTTTTAGAAATGGATTCTAACTGAGAGCATATTCTTTTATAATTATTATTTAATATAGAAATATTATTAAGATTTGTTATATTAATATTTTTGTTGTTCTTCAATGAATCAAAAATTAAACTTGATATCTTTTCGTAAATATTGCTAATAGAGTGATAAAACTCAGGAACAGGTTCTATGTATCCATAAGGGAAAGAGCATAAATAAGAACTGCTATAACTTTGTTTTGTATTTAATAAGAAGTCATGTCTTAATTGTGACCAAGAAGCAAGTTGAGTAGTCATACTTTTTTGAGCCCAAGCTGCTGTTTGCATATATTTAGGTAGATTTGATCTATTATTTGGTATGTTTAACTTTCTAATAGAATTTAACCAAGTATTATAAGTTCCTGATTGCCAGAAAGTTGAATCATAAGTATCAGCTAAATATCTTAATGAAGCTAAATTTGAACTATAGTTATATTTTTTTAAATCACTTTCTAAAAGTTGAAAAGATGAATTATTACCTAAGGCAAAAAGTATGTCTTGAGTTTTTGGCATCATCCTTCGTTCTTTATGATTATTATAAAGAATCCTATCAAATGATACATTAGCTAAGACAAATCCATCAAATACAGGTCTTTGACCCATTAATAGATAAACTTTAGGTAAAACAATTTGTTCTTTACTATTAACATTAGTTCTAATTATTTGAGAGCAGTATGCTTGACTACTTATTTTTAGATTTAATACACCATCTTTATATTTATTAAAATTGTTTGAATCTAACAAATCAGAAGGTAAAGTCAAGCCAATATTATGTGCCACATCTATCACATTTTGTGAAATTATATTATCTGAAGGAGCAATCATTGTAGTTAGAATTTTGTCAACAATATTTAATAATTGCAAACTCTTACTTTTTTCAATACAATGATTCAAAACATAAGTAAAATAAATATGCCTTTTAATATCATTTACAGATAACTGATCTGGCGTGTTTTGAGGATTTTCAAAGTAAAATTCTGTTCGTCCTAACCACATCATCATTTGAAAATATGCTGATAAATTTGAATTTAAAGTATAATGCCCTCTCACAGTAAATTGTGAAAAGTCAATGACTCTATAGGCTTCTGAAAAAAGTTGGATTTTAGCTGGTTTTTCATTTTTTACTAATTCTAATATTTCATTTCTTTTATTAATGTTTGCATTAAAAATTGGATTAACATTTTGAGTTGTATTTAAACTTTGGGCTATAGTCAGATATAAATCTACATCTTTAATTGCTTGATTATAAGTAAAATTAGTAGAATTAGTATCAATTAATCTTAAGTATTCTCGTGAATTATTTAATATAGTATTCATACTACTAATAAGAATATAACCTTCAATTTGTTTTAAAACATTATCAAATGAAAAATGAACTGCATGCAAAATTGCATCAGATGATACATAAACCGGTAAGTCCTTGTGATAAATTTCTAAAAAAGATTGGAGAAAGTTTAATTGCTTTAATCTTTCGGAAACCACAAAACTATTATTTGAAAGTATCTGCTTCTCATCATTTGTAAGTTTGTATGCTTTATCAACTTTATCATAGAACTCTACATTATTTAAGTTTGTTGAATTTGTAGAATAAAATTTAGTTGAGGGATACATCTCATTTAGTTGAGCTGGACTCATATCTTTATTTTTAGTTAAAAAGTCATTGTATTTTTTAATATCAAAATCTTGAGAATTAGATATACTTACAATAATTAAAACAAGAATTAAATGTATTAATGCTTTCATAGGTTTCACTTTAAAATTAAATTTTTATTTTGAAATTATCTTTTTCACAAATTGTTCAAGATAATATATATAAAACACTTCAAAGTCATTTTTATCTCGGAATGTGGAAAACTTTTATGAAATCACTATTTCTTCATCCCACCCCCAACCCACAAAAAAAAAGGATTGTCAATTTCTGACAATCCTTTTAGTTTAATTCAAATCTAAAAAATATTTATAT
>JAYTXK010000221.1:0-2497 GCA_043743005.1 Ignavibacteriota bacterium | reverse complement strand
CCCTTCAAGATTTAACTTTTGGCTAAATACTTTATCTTCAAGGTACAAATCTGTTATTAAGTTTTTAATAACTTTTCCAGATATATCTTTTAAGATTATATTAACTTTTGCTTTATTTTCTAAATTAAATTCTAAATTAAATTCATTTAATATTGGATTTGGATAAAAGTTTATATTTTTTATATTATTGTCTTTATTGCAAATATTAAAGAATCCTGTTGGTTTTTCTTTGCAAAGTTCATCACTACCCAGCAAACCTTTTTCTACTTTTGCTATCATATTAAGTTCATTTTCAATTTGAGTTCTATATCTATCAGGTAAGGCACCCAGAAATTCAGGAGTAGGTACAAACCATACAATCACTTCACTATATTTATTCCCATCTACTTTTTTAGTAGAGTCGCCTATTATAATGCGAACTGGAAGAAGTTTGTTGACAAAAGTAACTTCTTCATAAGTTATTTTATCTATTAAAGAATATTTTCTTAAATCTTCTAAATCAATTATTGAATTAACTTTTGATAATTCATTCATAAAATAAGTTTCATTTTCAGTTAATAATGGTGAACTTGAATTAGAGTTAAATGTCATATTAATTTTATTA
The DNA here is from genome assembly GCA_043743005.1 of Ignavibacteriota bacterium. Classification (GTDB taxonomy): domain Bacteria; phylum Bacteroidota; class Ignavibacteria; order Kapaibacteriales; family UBA2268; genus JAPLFM01. The sequence continues at coordinate 1,893 of JAYTXK010000221.1, read as the reverse complement.
TACGATTTGTTTTTATATTCATAAGTAAATGAATTAACTGCAACTGGTAAAACTCTTTCATTTTTATCACTCCAACCGATTATATCTTCTTTACCATTAGTTCTACTATGACTTATAATAGTCGGAGTTTTTATATATACTTTTTCCAATTTTGTATTAATTCCTTTTGACTTAAGTTTATTTTTAATTAAATCATTTGATTTAGTTAAATCAACTTCAGTTTCATGAATAACTTGAATACTATTCTCTAAATATTTAATTTCAATTTTTTCTAACTCATTTGGAGATAATTCTATCATTTTAGTAACAATTGCTTCTGAATTATTAACTAACATTTTTTTATTTTCATTTCTTTTAATAATTATCTCATTGAATTTCTCATTGTTTTTAATACTATCTGTAATATTATAAAGCTTGTGAATTTCATCAGAATACCTTTTTGGTAATAGACTTACAAGCTCTTTTGTTGGAACAAAAACAAATAATCCTTTACTAATTATATTAGCAGAATCTAAATTAACAACTAAATAAATTAGTTGAGAAGCATATAAATGTAAATTCTTATTTATGTTTATATGATTTTTTTCATAAAGTTTAGTAATTGGAAATTCGATAGATTCTTCCATATCATAATCAAAATAATTACTTTCAACATATGTCATAGGAAGCATTCCCATTCCTGTAATCAGATTTAATGAATCTACATTGGGAATAATATAAGAAATACAAGACATTATTGGATAAGTTTTATTTACTTTTGTTATATCCCAACCATTATAGTTAATAATTTCGCTTTTCATAAAACCTTTAGGTCCAATTTCATCAATCCACCTCTCAAATCCATTTTTATTTGTTGTGTCATATCCTGCATTTATTAATCGTTCTCTACTTTTTTGATTATAGCAACTAATTCTTTGTTGTGTGATTTTTGAATACCCACTACCAACTCTATTAATTCCTATTTTTGCTAATTCTTTATCAGTTAATTTAAGAATAGGTAAAGTTATAATTGAGTCATTGTTATTGTTTTTGATTGCATTTTCATTTATTTTAGTTTCATTTTGTAAACTTTGTACTGTCTTTTCAACATCATTTACAGAAGCAATTTCTTGAGTTTTTTTTGGTTCAATTGGCTTTTCAATTTGAATATTATTAAATAAAAAAGCCATAGATAGAGCAAGTATCCCTGATGAAATTAATGTCATTTTATATTTCCTTAAAAAGTGGATAAAATCATTATTATTAATTTTTACCATTTGAGGTAAATTGATTTTTTCTACTTTTCCCAAGACTATCCGGATTTCATCATTAGGAATAATAGTATTATTTAGTTTTAGATTTTTAGCTTTGTCAAAGTAATTTGTTAAGTTTTGTTTCATTATATTTCAGCCCTTATCAAATTAAGGTTTTCATTTTTTATTAGTTTTTCTTCTTCAACTTTTAGTATTTTTTTAAGAGTTTTTTTTGCTCTAAATATTCTGATTTTAATGTTTGCAATAGTAGTATCTTGAATTTTAGCAATTTCTTTATGAGGGAAACCTATAATTTCAGCAAGTAAAATTGCTTCTCTTTGCTTTTCATCTAATTTATCAATTGCATTATATAGTAGCTTTATATCTAACAAAGTTTCTTGTGAAATATTATCATTAATAAACTCATCAAAAAAATCATAAGATGAATAAGTTACTCTTCTTTGCTTATACTTATCTTGATAAAATAATCTGCGAGAAATAGTAAATACATAACTCAAAAAAGCAACTTTATTCTCAATTTGTTCAAAATTTTGATAAGCAATTAGAATTGTATCAGAAATAATATCTTTAGCATCATTTTTATTGCGAGTTAGGTTAAGCACATACCTTTCCAATTGCTCTTGAATTGCATTATAATGTT
>JAYTXK010000220.1:0-3052 GCA_043743005.1 Ignavibacteriota bacterium | reverse complement strand
CAAGGTGCTCCTCCTAAAATTCCAGGTGATGCCATTGTTGTATTTGAAGTTGAATTTATAAAAATTAATGGCAAGTATGATATGAAAAAACTAAAAGATGCTACAAATCAAAAATAAATCTAAAAAAGAATACTCCAATAGGAGTATTTTTTTTTGATAGTTAATAATATTATACTTAGTATTGTATCTGAAATAATTACAATAATTTAAAATGAATTCTAATAAAAAAATAGCTGCAATTGATGTAGGTACAAATTCCTTTCATATGGTAGTTGCAACAGTTGATGAAAATGGACTCCTTAATATTACTGCTCGAGAAAAAGAAGTAGTTAGACTGGGTTCTTCATCTGGAGATATGAAGTTTATAATGGATGATGCAATGGAAAGAGGTATTCAAACTCTTTCTAGGTTTGCTGATTTAGCAAAATCAGAAGGTGCTGAAATTAGGGCTGTTGCTACTAGTGCAGTTAGAGAAGCTGAAAATAAAAACGAATTTGTTGATAAAGTATTAAAAAAGGCTGGAATAGAGATTGAAGTTGTTTCAGGTGTGGAAGAAGCGAGGTTAATAAATATTGGTGTAATGCATGCTTTAACAATATTTAGAAAAAAAACATTGGTAATTGATATTGGTGGTGGAAGTACAGAAACAATTTTATCACAAAAAGGTGAAACAAATATAATAAATAGTATTAAACTTGGGGCTATTAGGTTAACTAAAAAATACTTTGATAAAAATATAATCACCGATGAAAACATAGAAGAATGCCAATCATTTATTAAAGGTGAATGGCAACCAATTCTTGAAAAAGTGAAAGAATTTGGATTTGAAACATTTATTGGCACTTCAGGTACAATACAAACTATTGCAACAATGGCTTATTATGAAAAAAAATCTTATATTCCTGATATTATAAATGGCTTATCAGTATCAAGAAAAGATTTCTTAAATATTATTGAAAAAATTAAAAAAGCTAAAAATGAAAATGAAATTTCAAAACTGAATGGAGTAGATTCATCAAGAGTTGATATTTTGCTTGGTGGTGCATTAATAATTGAATTTGCAATAAAATATTTAGAAATAAAAAAAATTACAATTTCATCTTATGCACTTAGAGAGGGAATTGTATTTGATACAATTCAAAAAAAAACATCAATATTAAAATTTCATCATCTGGCTGATTTAAGGTATCAGTCAGTAATTACTTTAAATCGAAGATATAATGTTGACATTAAACATTCTGAGCATGTAAGAAAATTATGTTATGAAATTTTCAAAGATCTTAAAGATATTCACCTACTTGGCTTAGATGAAGAAGAGATATTAGAAGTTGCTGCTTTATTGCATGATATTGGAATACAAATTTCTTTAGATAGTCATCATAAACATAGTTATTATATAATTAAAAATTGTATTTTGCCAGGTTTTACAAATGATGAACAGGAACTAATTGCGAATATTGCTAGATACCATAGAAAAAGTATTCCCAAAAAAACACACGAAAATTTCAATAATTTATCTGAAATAGAGCAAAGAATAGTTTGGATTCTCGGTGGAATATTAAGAATAGCTGAAGGAATTGATAGAAGGCAAATTCAATCAGTTGAAAGTGTTTCTTGTTCAATTAACCAGAATAAAATATATATTAAGCTACTACAAGCATCAAAAGACATTAACCCAGACATAGAATTGTGGGGAGCAAATAGAAGAAAAGAAATGTTGGAAATTGCTTTAAATAAAAAAATCGAAATTTTCATTGAAAATAAATTTTAATTAAATTTATTAATAAATAAGTACTTTATTAATTTTAAATATTTTTGATAAAATAAATGAACATAACTATAATAGGTGCAGCTAAAAGTGGTAAATCTGCTGCTATATTAGCTAAAAAATTAGGTAACAATGTATTTGTAAGCGAATCTTCAAATGATGAAAAATATCAAAATACAATTGCAGAATTTATTAAAATGGGAATTGAGTATGAATTCTCTGGCAATACAGAAAAGTGTTTTGAAAATTGTGATTTGATAATTACTTCACCCGGTGTTCCTCCTAAAAGCTGGGTAATGACTGAGGCTAAAAATAAAAATATAAAAGTAATAGGCGAAATTGAGTATGCTTATCAACACTTAAAAGGTAATAAAATTGTTGCTATAACAGGAACAAATGGTAAAACAACAACTACAAGTTTAATTCACTTTATATTAGAATCTGTTGGAAAGAAAGCAATTTTAGCTGGTAATATAGGGAACCCACTTTCAGATTTTGTTTTGGATTTAGATGGTGGAGAAATAATTGTAATTGAAATGTCAAGTTACCAACTTGATACAATAGATAAATTTACCCCAGATATTGCATTAATACTGAATATTTCTCCTGACCATCTTGCTTATCATGGCAGTTATGAACATTATATAGAAGCTAAGTGGAAAATTACTTCAAATCAAAGTTCTAAAAATTTATTAATTTTGAATAATGATGACGAAGCGTTGGGGGGAACACTAAACTTTAGTGCCAGCGTGGAAAACTTTTCTCTCTCACCTATTGCCAATGGTATATATTCAGAGAATGGTAAACTCATCTTGATTAATAAGCAGCATAATCAAAAAGAGGAATTAATGTTGACAAAAGAGATACGTCTTCCTGGCGTACACAATCTATACAATTCTATGGCAGCAATATTGGCTGCACGCCGTCTTGAAATTAGAAATGAAGATATTCGTGATGCACTTATGAATTTTTCTGGAGTTGAGCATAGGCTTGAGTTTGTGAGAAATTTTAAAGATGTTGAATATATTAATGATTCAAAAGCTACAAATATAAATGCTACTTGGTTCGCTCTAAATAGCTATAATACTCCAATTATTTGGATAGCAGGTGGTAGAGGAGATAATAATGATTATTCAGCATTAGATTCAGTAGTAGCTAAAAATGTCAAATCAATAATTTGTATTGGTGAAGAACAAGAAGTAATATTTAGTCACTTCAATGGAATTACAAAATGTATAAATGCTATTAGTATGGAAGAAGCTGTTAGGATTGCTTCAGAAGAGG
>JAYTXK010000219.1:0-2557 GCA_043743005.1 Ignavibacteriota bacterium | reverse complement strand
TTTTTTTAAAATTGCTGAACGATAAAATTCTAAACTTTTATTAGCTATCTCTTCTAAATTAAATCTATCTAATATTTGGTTTTTAATTGTTTGAATTTCAATTAAACCTTTAAGTATTGAATTCATTTCTTCTTTAACTTTTTCGCTATCCCATTCAAAAACCTGACCCAAAAGATGAGTATCACCAAAATTAGAATTTAATGCTTCTTGAAAATTATTTTCATTAATTAAACCATGAAATAGCTTTTCACCCATTGATATTAATGGTTTTTCCATATATAAACATTCAATTGCTACCCTACCTGCTCCAATAATCAAATCAGAATTTAATATTTCTTGAGTTAAATTATTAGAATAGATAATTTCTACAACTCTATTATTATATTTTAAATTTAACCTTTCTATTTCCAACTTGGCTTTTTCGTTTAATTTTGAGAAACTACCTCCAATAATCTTTATTATATAATCAGGAAAATTAATTAATAAATATTCTCCAAATTCAATGATAAATTCGCCACATCTGAGTCCTTTTTCACTGTTTGTCCTACCAATAATAGCAATTTGCTTTAAATCACTTTTGACTAATTGCTTTTTCTTTTTATCTAAAACATTAAAATTTATACAATTTGGTAGTAAATTTATTTTGTTTTTTGGAATATTTAAATCTTTATTGATATGTATTCCAACATTTTCACATACTGGCAATGCAAAACTTCCAGATGTATCAATATGCTTAGTTGAAAAATGTATTCCTTGCCTGCAATGATAGCTTGTCAAATGTGCTACCATTAATTTTTTTAAAGCATAATGTGCGAGCCAATTACTTGAGCGAGAATGACAATGTACTATTTGAATATTATTTTCTTGAACAAAATCTTTCAAAAAAGCTAAATTCAATTTCCTAAATTTAATAGATCTATCGGTAATTGGTTGGGAAATAAATTTTGCTGTTGTGAATAAAGTAAGATTATCGGCAACAATATAGACATTATGACCTAATTTCACTTGTTGATTTGCTAAATCAACAACAAAATGCTCCGAACCACTTGTAAATGTTAACGATATTAAATGTAATATATTCATTATTTTTTAATTTATTTAATACAAAATTAGCAATATTATTATTTTCATTTTAGTATTATTTCAAAGTTATAAAAATAATTAACTAAAGTAATAATTTATATCCAACTTATTCTTAAATTTGTAGTCATATTTTAATAAATTTTAGAATTTTAGGATTATTTATGTTAGATAATAAAAATTATCTTTTTACTTCAGAATCAGTTTCTGAGGGACACCCTGATAAACTATGTGATCAAGTATCAGATGCTGTATTAGATGCAATGCTTGCTGAAGACCCAATGAGTAGAGTTGCTTGTGAATGTTTTGCAACAACTGGAATGCTCTTAATTGGTGGTGAAATTACTACTCAAACTTATGTCGATATTCCAAAACTTGCTCGTGAAGTAATTGCTGATATTGGTTATACAAAAGGCGAATATAGATTTTCATCAGATTCTTGTGCAATACTAAATGTAATTAACCAACAGTCTCCTGATATTGCTATGGGAGTTGATACTGGTGGTGCTGGAGACCAAGGCATGATGTTTGGGTATGCAGTGGACGAAACTCCAGAATTAATGCCTGCTACATTAGTATATTCTCACAAACTTGTTCAAGAATTAGCTAAAATTAGAAAAAATGCAAATGATATGACTTACTTAAGACCTGACTCAAAATCTCAAGTTACCATAGAATATAATGACAATAATGAGATAGTTAGAGTTAATACTGTTGTTGTTTCTACTCAACATGATCCAAACGTTGAACAATCAACTATCAAAAATGATATTATCGAAAAATTAATCAAAAATGTAATTCCTGCTAAGTATCTTGATGAAAACACTATTTACCACGTTAACCCAACTGGAAACTTTGTAATTGGTGGACCACACGGTGACTCTGGCTTAACTGGTAGAAAAATCATTGTAGATACTTATGGTGGTAGAGCTCCACATGGTGGAGGTGCATTCTCTGGAAAAGATGCTACTAAAGTCGATCGTTCTGCTGCTTACGCTGCTCGTCACTTAGCCAAAAATATTGTTGCTGCTGGCATTGCTAAAGAATGTACTATCCAACTTTCTTATGCAATCGGAGTTGAGCAACCCATTTCTATAAATGTAAATACTCATGGCACTTCAACTTTAACAAATGCAGATATAGCTAATTTTATTCATAAAAATATTGATTTAACTCCAAAAGGAATAATTTCAAGGCTTGACTTAAGAAAACCTATTTTCAGAAAAAGTGCAAGTTATGGACATTTTGGAAGAGATATTTTTCCTTGGGAAAAATTAGAATTAGTTGATTTAATAAAGAAAAACTTATCATAGTATTTATTATGTTTTAAATTATAAATGGTTTCTTTAAATAAAATTAAGAAGCCATTTTTTTTATATTAATACAATATTTCATTTTAATAATTTTAAATATATTGTCTAATTTTTATATTTTCAAAGAACAAATTTTAATCAATTCTACTGCAAAATCATTTTGT
>JAYTXK010000218.1:0-3616 GCA_043743005.1 Ignavibacteriota bacterium | reverse complement strand
GAAAATTTAGCCGCTTCTTCGGCAGTTTTACCATAAGCATTTAATTGACCTGCAAGTAAAGCAGTTGATTGAGATATTTCAGCACCACCACCAACTGCTAATTTAGCAGATGTTGCAGCAAAAGATTTTAAGCCCTCTTCTCCACCTTTAACACCACTTGCCAAAGCATCAAACATTGTTCCTTGAATTTCAGCAGCTGCAAAAGGTAAATCCTTACTCATTGTTATTGCCGCTTCTCTTAAATTTGGAGCCATTGCTTTGGCTTCAGCACCTAATGTTTTAAGTTTTTGAGTTGCTGTATCTAAGGCAACAAAAGGCTGTGTTAGGTTAGTTAAACCGTCAGCTACTTGCTGAATACCTTGAGATGCAAGCCCAAATTTTGCCATTCTATCGGCAAAACCAGCCGACTTTTCGGCTTCGGTTGATACTTTCTTTAAAGCTCCTTGCATTTCATTAGCTTCTTTTTTGGCTAATGCTAATTCCTTTTCCATTTTAGCAAATTCTGGAGTTCCTTTTTTACCTTCGGCAACCATTTTTTGCATTTCGGTTTCTAATTCAGTAACTTTCTTTTTGTTTTTAGATAAGGCATCATCAATTCCATCAAATGCTTTTGTCGGCACTTCGATTGTATTCAATGCTTTTTCAAGTTCATCTAAATCAATTCCATTAATAGATTTTTCAATATCTTTAATTGTAACATCTAAAGAAGTTAAATCAATGCCGTCAAATGCTTTTCCTAAATCTGACTTAACTAATTTCTCAATTTCAATTGAAACCTTATCAAAATCTTTTACTATTTTAGTAGTATCAACATTTAGATTTAAACTTTTAGAATTTTTAGTTAAGTCGTCAATTGTTTTAGATAATACATTAAAATCCTTTAACAAACTTTCTTTATCAAATTTCAAATCAATCTTACTATTCTTACTTATAGTTTGAATTTGAGTTGTTAAATCTGCTAACTTAGTTTTATCTAATTCAGCAACAAATTTTAATATAAATTCTAAATTTTTAGAGCTTGCCATTTTAGGACCTTAATAATATATTTTCGATGGTAATAAAAGCGTCAACGAGCAATGATTTTCTTATTTGTTCGTATTTTGTAATGTCGTTATTTGATAAAATAGGGACAAGCCAAATCCTTGAACTAACTTCCATTATCCTATTTCTTAATTCGTCAGGTAACCACAATCTTTGTCTTTGTTCTAATTCTCTTGCGTATCGTTCGTTTCTGAGTTGGGCTTCAAAGTCATCAGTTTCGCTAACAAGTCTAACGTTTCTATCTCGCTCCGCTTTTTTTCTCTCTGAAATAGCAAAGAGCCTATCTGCTCCCTGCCTATATTTGTAAAAAAATCTCTTATCGCCACCTCCACTTTAGCATATTCGCTAATTGGTAATGCTTTAAAAAATTTAATAAAATCGGTTTCTGATTTTGTTCTATTAAAAGCTGTTGGTTCACCTGCAATTATTTCTTTGAACAAATAACTTGCAATTATAGTGAAATACTCAGCTCCTTGAGATTTGATTAATTCATTAATTGATTGTGCTGGCTGTTGAATTTGGTGTGATTTTAATTCCCCAACTTCACGGCATAATTCAGCCTGTTCAATTTCTAAATTAGTAAAAGCATATTGGAATTTTCTTCCTTTATGCTCTATTGTTTGTTGTGCTATTTCAACAACTTCAATTTCATCATTTGTTGATGTATTCATATTTTTACTCCAAAAATATTAATTAAATAAATAGTTATTTCCAATTTCTGTAACTGCATTAAAATTGTCGATTGTGCGAACTACACCAGTCATATTAATAATTAATCTTGGTCTCATTTCAACTGATTCAATATCATAATTAAAAGTTAATTTTTCCCCAAAATCTAAATAATTACCGCTGGTTGAATTATTTGCTTCTAATAGATTTGTATTTAAATCAACTGTGTCATCTCTCAAACTCCATTCATCTTTATTGCCTATTACTAATTGAACTCTGACTCTTTGATTTCTGAATTGCTTTAGTAATTCTTGTAACACAATTCCATTATATACTTTAGTAAAATCATTATAGAGTATATATAAATTCACTTCGACATTATGACCAATAGTAAATGTATCCCCATTTGTTCTATTGGTTTTAATTGCACTAAATTTGTAACTACTTTCAGCTTCTAATTTATAAAAATGCAATGCTTTGTCTAAATAAGAACTGAATATAGATACTGCTCTAATTGGAAGTGTATGTATATGACCAGCAACACCATTTAAACTAAAATTTGTCATATTGGTAACACCCTTTGTAAATTCATAGTAAATTCAGGTAATAAATCTAAGTCATTAACAAAACTTAAAGGGAAAAGACCACCACCTGTAACAACTTCAAAGAAATCAAACCTATACGATTCATTATCAAAATCTATATTTAAATCTGACATCAAAAAATGATTAACCTCTCCAGTATAAGTTGGCATTGGATTAAAAGGAATTTTCGCAATATATTTATGCTTTGATTCCCACCAAGCCCTTAACCAGTTCATTCTGCTATTATCTAAGAAAGGCATATCAGTCCTGAAATTATCAGTACCTAAAATAATACTTAAATTCCCATTCGTAAACTTCATGTGTTCAACTTTCCGACCATTAAGCAGTGTAATTGATACAACTTCGGTATTAATTAACTCTAATAGCTTCTTTGTGCGAAATAACGTTATTGTAGTGTCTTCTAATGAATAAGTTAAATCAGTTAAAGGAGTATTCGTAAATTTCATTGCTAAATCTTGTTGAATTGGCATTATATCCTCGCTTGTAATAAATCAATTTTGATTGTTGTTGAATTTAATGCAATTCCTATCCTATAAAATAAATCTTCATCTGAATCACTTGCTGTTAAATCAGTATGACTTAAATTTATACCTGATTGAATCCTAACAAAAACAGGTTCTCCAGTAGTCAAAGCCCAATCAGAACAAACAGCAATCTTACTCAAATCAACAGGGATTAAATCTCCACCTGTACCGCCTAAAATTGCAAAACCAAAATCTCTTAAATAATGCTCGTGAATTGCCTTAGCTTTTCTTAATTTGTTACCAAATAAAACTACTCTATCCCCTAATAATATCGATTCTGAAGTATTAATTTCATAATATAATGGGGTCGGTATAGTAGTGCCAAATGAAGTTGATGTACTGTTGGTTACACCCCCTAAAATTTCATCTCCATCATAAATACCATAAGCAAATCTATTTTTAGATTGAATTTTTAATTTAACTTCTGGACTTGTTAGTTTCTTTTCAATTTCAGTAATTATATAATCATAATCAGCATTAGCAGTTTCCCACAATTCAGTTTCTGAATTATAAATTCTGAAATTCTCATTTAATCTTATGGACCTACCAAGTTTTAAATTGTCATTCGATATAGATGTTATTGTACCACCAATATCTTTAATTGCAAATGCCGAATAATAAGGTACAGTAATTGAGTATTCATTTAAGAAGTATTCTTTACTTGTGTTAATTATTGAATTTATATAAGTATCAATCGGCAAAGCATAATTTGAAGTATTATTTTTCCAAGTAATTAAGCCCACAGGTTGCAATATAGGGTCTGTTGCTGTTCTAATA
>JAYTXK010000217.1:0-2618 GCA_043743005.1 Ignavibacteriota bacterium | reverse complement strand
AATACAAAAGGCTTAACTGATGAATAATAAAATTCAAAAATTACAACAGATAAAGCACAAGCTATTAGAGCTAATGTAAATTTCATTTCATATTTGTATTTTATAAAAAACTGAAAAGTGATGTAAAGTATTAGAATACTTTCTATATAAAAAAGTAAAAGTGAAGAAAGTTCAAACCATTTAGGATTAGTCGTAGAAATATAATAAAATAACATCATATTAATGTAGCATAAAACAAATGAAATTAGGAATATTCCCCACATTGGCATTTCATTATAAAAGCTATCATCTATTATCATTGAAATAATATTAGAATATATCGTAATCGAATACATGTCCGGAAATGTTTTTCCTGCAATTCTATCATTCAATGGTGTAAAATATAAATTATCTAATTTATCACTTCTTTTTAAAGTATCTATTGAACCAAATAAAACAATCTTATTTCTGAAAATATCTGGATTATATTGACCATTTAAAATATCTCTTGCATCTACTACTTCAAAAATACTATGATGTCCTTTGTAATTTATAGTTTCTTTTTCTAATTTTCTTTCTAAAAATCTTTCTACTGCATCTGGATTAAATTTTGAAGCAAGTTTGACAGAAAAATTATAATATACATTATTCTTATAATTCACTTTAGGTGAGAATACTCTAATAGTTGAGTTAGTTTTATTTAAATCTGTAGTAAGGTTCAAAAATCCTAAATCTGCATTTTTTGTAAAAAATTCATCACTTTTGCGAATTTTATTAAATGAATTTGTTTCTTTATCATAATCTTTAAATTCAACTGCTAAAATTAAATTAGTAGTATTATATAAGACTTGCTTTTTAAACAAATCAGACATTGGATTGTAGTCTGATAAACTAGTATCTCTTGTAAAAAAATGATCAATTCCAACAGTAGTTGGTTTGGCTTGATTTACCAAATCCAAAGTTTGAATAATTTCCATTTCATCTATTTCTTTAAATCCCTCTAATAATGAAATTTCAGAAATATTGACAATTACTAAATCTGTTTCTTTTGATTGATTTTTCTCTAATATTTTAGAGAAATATACATCAGTTACATTAATATCTTGTAAAGCATTTTTAATTGGATCAAAAAAATCTAAGCTAAAAAGTAAAGGTAAAAGTAAAATAACTACAAATACAGTTACTGTACTTAAAAATATGTCTAATTTGAATATTTTCATTTTCCTATTAACCTCATAATACGTTTCCAGCCTTCGATAGCCAATGGTTTTAATGAATCACTATATGCTTCATGGGCTGTAGTAGAAAATAATATTGCAAAGAATGCACTATATAATTTTAATTCTAAATTAAAGTACAACATACAATACAAAACTAAAAAGCCTAATAATGATAATTCAAATAATGTAAACCCCAAATTGAATGTTTGATACCAATGACCAAATTTATCTCTTGAGTAAGCATAAAGCACCATATTAAAATACAATAATACAAAAGTTAGTATATTTATCGACCATTCTGGTATTGATAATATATAGTCATTATTTATTATCATTGAAATTATGTTTGCGTGAATAACTACTCCATACATATCAGGATTGGCTTTACCTACATAGTTCTTATTCAAAGGAGAAAAGAAAATATCTTCAGTAACCAAATTTTCCAAATCTGGTCCTAAAAATCCAATCAAAACTATTTTATCTTTTATAAACCCAAGTGAATCTTCGTTAGCTATCAAATCTTTAAAATCTAAAGTTCTATATTTATCGATATTTCTTCTGTAATTTATTCCTTCTAATTCATTATTTTTTTTCAAAAACTTTTTAACTTTTTCAGGAGCGAAAATTGATGCAATTTTAACTGGAAAAAAATATTTTAAAGTATCTCTTACTTTAGTTGTTGGCATAAACACTCTAACTGTTCTATAATCAACATCATCTCCATCAATTGAATCATTTCCAGTTATCATATTTGCATAAGCATCTTTAGCATATTGCATAAAAAAAGGCATTGTTTTATTAATAGTATCAAAAACATTTTTTTTACTGTTAAAAATCAATTCACTTACCAGTACTAAGTTTTTACATTCTGAAAAAGATTGAGCTAAAGGATAATCATTTTCATCACCTTTTGGGCGACGAAACATAGCATCTATTCCAATTACTTTAGGCTGGTTCTTGTTCAAAATTTGCATCAACAAGGCTAGTTGAGCCCTTTTCAAATAACCACTATTTACTAAAATAACATTTGTATCAATTGGTGTTTTTGATTGGTCTCTCATTTGTGAGAAAACAATATCTGTTATTTCAATGCTTTGAAAAGTATTTTGGATAGGATTAAACATATCCAAACTAAAAAGAATTGGGAAAAAATTTATTACAGCGAAAACAAAAAGAGTGGCAAATAAGTTATCAAAATTTAATATTCTTTTCAAATTATTTTAACTCCAAAATTATTGGGCAATGATCTGAACCATCTTGATTTGCTTGATGATATGAATTTGAAATGCCATTTACCATTTCTTTAGTAATAAAAAAGTAATCAATTCTCCAGCCTACATTTTGCTCTCTTGCTCTTCCTCTTTGGCTCCACCAAGTATAGTTATTTGGCTCTTTATTAAATATTCTAAAAGTATCTAT
>JAYTXK010000216.1:0-4143 GCA_043743005.1 Ignavibacteriota bacterium | reverse complement strand
TAAAGGTGGCACCTTAATGAATGAAAAAAATAATGCTTGGGAAAAATATCCAAACTTAGAAATTGAAGAGCATTTGATTAAATTCAAAGGGTATGATAGTTTTGAAAAAGAAGAAAAAAAAGTTTTAATCTGTAGATTCAAATAAAAAATAGATTCAAATAAAATGAAAATCAGAATATTAATATTAATTTTAGCTTTAGTATATACTTCAAATATTAGCTTTGCTCAAAAATCACAAAACCTGATAAAACTAGCAAGAGTGAAATATAGTGGTGGTGGTGATTGGTATAACGACCCATCAGGTGAAGTAAATCTTTTGAAATTTGTAGCTCAAAATACAAATGCAAAAGTTGACCCAGTATATGAATTTGTGGATTTGGCTTCGGATAATATTTTTACTTACCCAATGTTGTTTCTTACAGGACATGGCAATGTAAATTTATCAGATATAGAAGTTCGCAATCTTCGTTCATACCTAGAAGGTGGTGGTTTTATCTATATTGATGATGATTATGGCTTAGATAAATTTATAACAAAAGAGCTTAAAAAAGTATTTCCAAATCAAGAATTGGTAGAAATTCCATTTAATCATCCTATATTTCATATCAAGTATGACTTTCCAAATGGAGTTCCTAAAATTCACGAACATGATGACAAACAACCAAAAACATTTGGACTATTTTTAAATGGAAAGTTAAGTTTGGTTTATACTGTGGAAAGTAATCCAAGCGATGGTTGGGTTGACCCCGAAGTACATAATGACAATGCAGAAAAAAGATTAAAAAGCCTGCAATTTGGTGCAAATATTATTCTTTATGCTTTAACCTATTAGTAAATTAAAAATATGAATGAAATTACTTTAAAATATCAAGAATTAGTAACTAAATTAGAAAACGTAAAAAAAGCTGAGGCTTTAAGGTTATTTTCAACTTCAATATATAATTTTATAGCCCTTGCTTTAAGTATTTTTTTTATAGCAACAATTATTGAAGTATTTGCTCAAGGAAATACAACATTTAGAACAAGTCTAATTGCAATCTACCTTTTATTAGTTTCAGCAGGATTTTCATTATTATTTTATAAACCTATTTTAAGGCTTTTGGGTATTAAATATATTCCAACAATTGAACAAATTGCTTTAAGAATTGGAGATAAATATCCTGACATTAAAGATAATCTATGCAATGCTGTTCAGTTAATTTCTAATAGTAAAGAAAATTCAAATGACCTTGCATATTCAGCTTTTGATGATATTAATAAAAAAGTAATAGGCAAAGATTTTTCTGTAATTATTGAGAAGCAAGAACTAAAAAAATCACTTATTTTATTTTTGATAACTTTTGTAATAGCAATTTCGAGTTTTGGCTTTTCAAATTCAATGCGAGATTCATTATATAGACTTTCTCATTTTAATCAATCTTTCATTCCACCAGCACCATTTCAACTTTATGTTTATCCAAAATCTCAAAGCAGTTTGCGTGGTGAACAGGTAGTAATTTATATAAAAGCTGTTGGAAAAGCACCTGAATATATTAATTTGAATATTAAAGAAGAACATCAAGAAAAGTATGATTCATATAAGCTAAGATTAGATACTTCAAATACTTATGTGTATATAATTAGTTCTATCAAAAATTCAATTGAATTTTATGCAGAAGTAAATTGGCTATCCGAAAAAGTAAATTCAGATATTGGCAAAATAAAAGTTTCAGATAGACCGATTGTTAGGACTATTTCAGGATTACTTTCATATCCTACTTATTCAAAACAAGCAAGTAGAAAAATTGATGAGCAAAGTGCTGATATTACTGCCTTAAATGGCTCTAATGTAAATCTTGAAATTACTTCAAACAAAGACATTGATTCAGCTTATGTAGTTTTTGAAGATTTAAATAAATCGGATTCATCAAGTAAAGATAATATTATTAAACAAAGAATTATTACTAATGGAAAAATAGGGAAATTGAATTTTAAAGTTTCTAAAAATGGATTTTATTCATTTCAATTAATTGATAAAGATGGGCTTACTAATCTAAACCCTATAAAATATCAAATTAATGTATTAGCTGATGTAAATCCCTCAATATCACTTTTGGAGCCAAATGGAAATTCGCAAGTGAATGAAAATGCAATTCTGCCACTAAAAGTTAGTATATCTGATGACTTTGGATTTAAGTATTTGAAATTGAATTATAAACTTTCAAAATCTCAATATACTTCACCAGATAAAGATTTTAAATCAATTGAAATAGCTATTAATTTGAACGAGCTTAATCAAGAAGTAGCTTATGTTTGGGATTTGAAAAATCTTGGTATTTCGCCAGAAGATGAATTTGAATATTATCTTGAAATATTTGATAATGATAATATTACAGGACCAAAATCTGCTAAAACTCAAATTTTATCTGTTCGCTTGCCTTCACTTGATGAAGTAATGAAACAAGCCGATAAAGCACAAAATGAAGTTCAAAAGGATTTGCAAAAAGTAGTGGAGCAAGCGAAAGAATTAAAGAAAGATATTGAAGATTTGCAAAAAGAGCTAAAAAAAGAAGTTAACAAAAACAAAGTAGATTGGGACGATAAAAAGAAAGCCGAAAATATTCAGAAAAAACAAGAAGACTTGAAGAAAAAAGTTGAAAATGCACAAGAAAAACTAAATGATGCAACTAAGAAATTAGAAGAAAATCAAATGCTTTCGCCTGAAACTTTGCAAAAATATGCAGATTTGCAAAAACTTATAAATGAAGTAAAAAATTCAGATATGATGAAAATGCAACAAAAAATGAATGAACAGATGGAAAAAATGACTCCCCAAGAAATGCAAAAAGCTTTGGAAAATTCTAAGCTAAATGATGAGCAATTCAGAAAGGGAATAGAACGCACTATGAAAATGCTTGAAAAAATGAAAATTGAGCAGAAAACTGATGCTATTACCAAAAAAGCCGAAGAACTTGCAAAAGATCAAAAAGAATTAAGCGAAAAAACTAAAAATAGTAATCCAAAAGATGAAAAAGCAAAAAATGATTTGGCTAAATCTCAAGACAAACTTCAAAAAGAACTTGACAAATTAGACAATGATTTGCAAAGTCTAGAAAAAGATATGAAAAAGCAAGATGAGAAAAATCCTCTTGGTAAAGAAATGGATAAAGCAAAAAAGGATTTTAATAAAGAGCAAACAAAGAAGGAAATGCAGGAAGCTGAGAATAATATTGAAAAAGGTGAAAATGAAAAGGCTGAAGAAAATCAAAAAAATGCTGAGAAAAATTTAAAAAATCTTGCTCAACAAATGAAGCAAATGAAAAAGAAAATGAAACAGGATAACAAAAAAGAAGTTGCTAAAAAACTTCAAAAAGCAATGTCTGACTTGGTTGAAATTTCTAAACAGCAGGAACAATTAAAAAATCAAACTCAAAGCTCGGATAATAATTCAACTCAATTACCTGAAATAAATAGGAAACAAGGTCAACTTGAAGAGTCATTGGAAAATGTAGCAAAGAAAATGTCTGAAATTGCTGAAAAATCATTTGCTGTTACACCTCAAATGGGAAAAGAGCTTGGTAATGCAATGCAACAAATGCAAAATGCTACCGGAGAGCTAAGTGAAAGACGCACTCAACCAGCTGGACAAGATATGGCTCAATCTATGAGCAGTTTGAATAAAGCATTAGGTCAAATGCAAGATGCAATGTCGCAAATGCAAGGAAGTGGTAAGAAAAAAGGTGGTAAAAAGCCGGGTGGTGATAGTCCCGGTGGCGAAAGTGGAGAAGGAGATGATGAAGGCGATGGAGAAGAAGGGCAGAATGGACAGGGCAATGGTGGCAAAAATGGACAAAGTTTCCAACAAAGAATGCAACAAGCTGCTGCAGAGCAACAAATGATACAACAATCTTTGCAAAAGATGATGCAGGGTGGTGGCAAAGATGGTCAAATGTCGCAAGAGCAACGTGCAGAAATGGGTAAGCTAACCGATAAGCAAGGCAAAGCTCAAAAATCAATTGATGAAATGGCAAAGGAACAAAAGCAATTTTCTAATGCAGACAAAAAGAAAGCTGATGAGCTTGCTAAAATATCTGAAGAAATGAAAGAAGTTTTGAAAGATATTCAAAGTGGTAAAGTTAGTGATGAAACTAAAAAGAAGCAAGA
>JAYTXK010000215.1:0-4426 GCA_043743005.1 Ignavibacteriota bacterium | reverse complement strand
AAGTTATTAGAATGTATCCAAACTTTACAGCTCTTTGTCTTTGCTTCATATAATAGTCGATAGTTGGACTTAACAAGTGCTTGTCATAATAAAAAGATTCAGCTAAAGATTTCCTATTTTGAGCAATATCAGCTTTGACAGCAGAATCATTTTCAAATCCTTTATCGATAGCATCTAATACTTTTAATCTATAATTTATATATAAATCTAGAAAATTAAAAACACTATCTTTGGAAACATTTGATAGCTTTTCATTTTTTCGATTCATATTTCTTTGGAATGCTTTTTCAAGTTGTTCAAATGTTATTTCTTCATTCCCAACTTTTGCAATTACATTTTTTTCATTTTTTGATATACTTACAAATGGTAGTATGAATATCATAATTATTAAACAAAAGAACTTTCTCTTCATTTTAAATACCTATTTTTTGAAATCTAAATTAAAAAATTACTAAAATTATTATCTTATTGATTTAAAGCTGATAATTCAGCAATAACTTTCCAAACATTACCAGCACCAACAGACACAACTATATCACCTTCACCAGCAATGTCTTTCACATAAGAAGTAATATCATCTACATTTGGAATATAAACAACATTTTTATGACCATATTTTTTAGCTGCATTTGCTATTAATTCGCCATTAACACCTTCAATTGGTGTTTCTCTTGCTGCATAAACATCAGTAGCTATTAGTAAATCAGCATTATCAAAGCATTGGCCAAATTCTTTGAATAAATCTCGAGTTCGAGTATAAGTATGAGGTTGAAAAATACAAATAATACGCTTATTCCAACCATTTCTTGCTGCATCAAGAGTTGCAGCCACTTCTGATGGATGATGAGCATAATCATCAATTAGCATTGCACCATTATAAAAGCCTTTAAATTCAAACCTACGGTTTACTCCTTTAAATTCTGCTAATGCTTGCTTGATTATTTCAAATTCAACTCCTAAACCTCTACTAACAGTAATTGCTGCAAGTGCATTTTTGACATTATGAGAGCCGGGAATATTTATTGTTACTTCACCAAGTTTTATATTGTTTTCAACTAACATAAAAGTAGTATTTCTTCCATCATAAACTAAAGACTCTGCTCTTACATCACAATGTCTTGAAAGTCCATAAGTAACAACCCTTTTATTGATAGATGATAAAATTTCTCTATTTCTTGCATCGTCTAAACCAAGAGCTACAAACCCATAGAAAGGTACTTTATTAGCAAATTCTAAAAAAGTAGTTTTTAAATCATCAATATCTTTATATATATCTAAATGTTCAGCTTCAATATTATTTATGATTGCAATAGTGGGGAATAGCTGAAGAAAAGATCTATCAAATTCATCTGCTTCTAATACAGTCCATTTGCCTTTACCAAGTCTAGCATTTGTCCCACCAAAATCAGACAACCTCCCACCAACTAAAACAGTAGGGTCTATATTTGCTTTAATAAGGATTAAAGCTACCATAGAGGTAGTTGTTGTTTTCCCATGTGTACCAGATACAGCCAAGCAATAATTTAACCTTGCAACTTCAGAAAGCATTTCTGCTCTTCGAATTAAAGGTATTTTGTTTTGAAGAGCATAAGATGTTTCAGGATTTTCGTTTGGCTTAACAGCACTTGAATAAACAACAACTTCTGCATTAGTTACATTTTCTGAATTATGACCAATAAAAATTTTAGCACCTTGTTTTTCCAAATAATCAGTATTTTCAGATTTAGACATATCCGAACCACTGATATTAAAGCCTTGGTTAAGTAATATTTCTGCAATACCACTCATACCTATGCCACCAATCCCAACAAAATGAATATTTTTAACTGTAGCAAACATTATTTTACCTACTTACTTTTATATTTTTCAAAATAAAACAAAATTAATTAACGAAACAAATAGAAAAATATTAACAAATTTAACCTAATTATAGTAAATAAAATAATTATATAAAATATTAATTTAGTTGACACGTTAACAATAAAATAAAATTACAATAGTCTATAATTAAAATCGTTTTTAATATTCAAATATGTATGGAGTTATTATGTTTTCTAAAATCTTATCACTAATAGTTGTTTGTGCAATTTTTGTTGGTGCAACTAATATAATGTTTTCTCAAAAATATGTTTTATCTACTGACAAGAGTAAAGTAGAATGGGATGCCAAAAAAATAGTTGGTGGTCATAATGGTACTATTAGTGTTTCTGGTGGATTAATTGAATTACAGGATAATAAAATTCTTAATGCAGAATTTAATGTTGATATGACTTCAATTAAATGTATAGATTTGACTGATGCTGGTTACAATGGTAAGTTAATTGGTCATTTAAAATCTGAAGATTTCTTTTCAACTGATAAATTTGCAATTTCTTCATTCAAATTTACTTCTGCCAAGTTAGTTAAAGAATCAAAAAATGGTTTAGATTTTGAAAACACTTATGATGTTGTTGGAGAATTGGTTATTAAAGGTAAATCAAATCCAATTAATCTTAAAGTTTTAGTAAAGTCTCAAAATGGAAATATTGAAGCATACTCTACTTTTAAAGTAGATAGGTTAAAATATGATATTAAGTATGCCTCAAAAAACTTTTTTGAAGGATTAGGAGACAAAACAATCGATAATGAATTTAAATTAAAATTGTCTTTTTTGTTTGCTAAAGCTTAAACTTTGATTACTAAATTTTTTTAATTTAATAGCCATTTTTACAAATAAAAATGGCTATTATTTTTATTAATTTAAACTGATTCAAGTAATTCTGCTTGTTCTTCTGTAGTTATAACTTTGTTTAAGTCCAAAAGAATAAGTAATCTGTTTTCTAATTTACCTACAGCAGTGATAAAGTCTGAATTAATTCCACCAGCCATTGGAGGAGGTGGTTCAGTGATATTTTTATTAATCCTCAAAACTTCATTGACTTTATCAACAACAAAACCAATAACTTTGCCTTCTAATTCAACTACAATTATTCTAGTATCCTTATTATAAGCTTTTTCTGGCATCCCTAATCTTGCTCTTAAATCAATAATTGGAATTACTTTGCCTCTAAGATTAATTACACCAACTACAAAATCTGGAGTATTTGGTACTCTTGTAATTTCTACCATTCTATTAATTTCCTGAACCTTAAGAATGTCTAGTCCAAATTCTTCATCATTTATATTAAAACTAACTAATTGTAGTAAACTATCTACACCAGTATTAATATCTAATTTTGCCATTTTTCACCTTTTATATAAATTTCATATAGTATATCGGTAATATGATATGTAAAATTAATTAAAAATATTGTATTTATTGCACAAAAAAATAAAATATTATAAAAAATCATAAAATATTACCAACTATTGCCATATTTTATTTTTCCTTCCCATAAAATTTGGTCTGGAGTTAATGTTTGGTTAATTGAATTGATGTATTTTGTTTGAATAATAAAATTTTGCCAGAAAGTTTTATCTGTCCATCTACTAATTGGTAAATCAATTTGAAACTCAGTTGCACCTGAATTATTTAATGTACTTCCTACTGTCCATTCAATTCCATTTAATATTTCACCTTGAAGTCGAATAACAGCTTTATCTGGAGAGCCATTATAATCAACATCTATTCTTTTAATACCAGTTCCTGAAAATTTATTTGCAATTTGATTAATAACTTGCGATACCCCTGCTGAAACAAATTTATTAGTAGTTTCACCCAATAAATCATTTTGACCACTTTGGTCTTTTCTTTGCATTTCACCAAATGTTTTACCAAATGCAAATAAACAGGTTATATCTCTTAGTCCATCTTCACCAGATATTTCTTCTTCATTGTTCATTTTCAAAACGAACTTTGTTGTAGGTTTTAATTTAGAACCAGTAATTTTTATTATAACTTGATAATCTTGATCTTTTCCATTTATTCTTGTTCTTCCTTTATATTGTGCAATCATATCAAGCTCAGGATTTTGAATTGAGCCTGTTGGGTAGGTTAATCTTCCACTTAAATTTAGTTTTTTACCATAAAAGTCCATTGTAGAATTATTAATAACTAAAATATTACCATAAATTTTCATAATATTAGGGCTTGTGCGTAGTTTTTCATATCTTAGAGGAACATTCTTATCTTCTTGAGCAAGGTAAGTTGACATTTTCATATAAATTGGAAGTTCCATATCAAATTTAAATTTACCCGGAATTTTTACATACACATTATAATTTACATTATCGTTGAAACTTCTTTTAGCTTCATAAACATCATCTTTAACTTCTGATTTTTCTTTTGAAGAGCTATCATTTTTAGAAAATGAAATAATTGCTTTAGAACCATTTAATTCATAAGTAAAATTTGAAGAAACATTTTGTAATACCTCGTTAATAGGCATTAAAATATCACCTTCTAATATAGAAACACTCCCAGTAAGATTTGGTTTTTGAAAAGAAC
>JAYTXK010000214.1:0-11854 GCA_043743005.1 Ignavibacteriota bacterium | reverse complement strand
TATGATTGTGCTTAAAAATATTATTTCTAATTTTAGCTTTTTATCTATAAATTGCATATCTAAAATGTTTTTATTTTAATATTGTTTTTGCTATTGATAGGTTTTATGTCTCAGATTTTGATTGAAGAAATTAAAGAAGGATTGATATTTCATTTAAAAGGTCAATTTATTGGCGGTGATGAAACTGAAACTCTTAGAAGCAAATTAAAAGAAGTTTGTGATAATGAAAATAACATAGTAATTATAGATTTAGAAAAAGTAACTTATCTAAATTCAACAGCTTTGGGAGTATTTATAACAGCAAATAACAACTTTTTACGAAATAATGGAAAGATTATACTATGCAATATAAGCAAACCCATAGAAAACATAATAATAATGACTAAATTAAATTTAGTCTTTACAATAACAGAAAATACAAACAGTGCTATTAATTTAATCTAATTATATTTTTAAAAAATTAGGAGTTTTATGAAAAACATTTTCAATACCGTAGTAATTGCCCTTTGTCTTGGAGCTGCATTTATATTTTATTTTGGTGTAATGGGTGCAAAAAGTGGATTTAATGACCCACAAGTTAAGCATGAACCAAAGCCGGGTAATGTATTAGCAACTATTTATACTGGTGGTCCCCTTGTAGGATTGCTTCTTGCATTTATTTTAATGTCTATTACTTATACTGTAGAACGTTCATTGACTATTAGTAAAGCTCGTGGAAAAAAGAACCCAGAAGATTTTACACATGATATAACTAAACTTTTGGCAAATGGTGAAATGGATAATGCTTTAACACAATGTGATGCTCAGCGTGGTAGCTTAGCAAACGTATTACGTTCTGCAATTAGTAGATTTAAGTCAGTTGAAAATGATGGTCAATTTGCTGATTCACAAAAAATTTCTGAAGTTCAAAGAGCTATTGATGAAGCTATGAATTTGGAAACTCCATTATTAGAAAAAAATCTTGTGATGCTTTCTACTATTGCTTCAATATCTACTATGGTTGGATTACTAGGAACAACTATTGGTATGATTAAAGCATTCCAAGCACTTGCTATGTCTGGTACTGTATCAGCTACTCAGCTTTCTCTTGGTATTTCTGAAGCACTTTACAATACTGCTGGTGGGTTAATTGGTGCAATTATCTGTATTACAATGTATAACTACTTTACAACAATTGTTGATGGATTTGTTTATAATATTGATGAAGCTATTTTATCTGTAACAGAAATTTTCACTACAAGAATAAAAAAATAATTAAGTAAGGAGCTTTAGCGTGCCTAAAGTAAAAAAGAAAAGAGTCGGATTTGTAATTGATATGACTCCACTTGTAGATATTACTTTTCTTTTGCTTACATTTTTTATGTTTACTGCAAAGTTCAAATCTGAAGCAGAAAGTGAACAAAAGTTTGTAATTGAAAGACCTAAATCATCTGCAGATACTTCTAAAGTACCTGAAAAAGATTTGGCTATTGTAAAGATAGCATTTACAGATTCTACAAAAGCGGATACTGCATACTATTATGAAATGGTAACTGAAAAAGATTGGTTAGCTGTTAGAGAAAAAACTAAGTCGATTACTGATGAGCAAAAAGCTAAAGCTCAAATTAAAGTTACTAAAGAGCAATTAAATGATTTAGTTAGTTCGACTTATAAAACAAATAATAAAACAAAATTTGCTATTGATGGTGATAAAGGAATTAGATTCAAATGGGTATCAGATGTAATGGATATTCTAAGAAAAAACAGATTCACATCATTTAATTATGTAACTGATAAAATCCAATAGCATTATTTTTAAAATATAAAATTCGTCTATTTTTATAAAATAGAAGGGGTAATTTAATATGTCAGGTGGTGGTTCTCTCGGCGGTGGTGAAAAATCCAAACGCGGAAAATCTGGAAAAAGAAAAAAAGTTAAACGAGTTGGGTTTCATCTTGATATGACTCCTCTTGTTGATATTACATTTTTGTTGCTTACTTTTTTTATGTTTACAACAACTATGGCAACTCCACAAGTAATGGAAATGACTGTTCCTCCTGATATCGATACTCCAGTTGATGTTAAGGAATCGGAATTAATGACTTTACTTTTGGATAATGATGGTAAAATTTATTGGTACAAAGCTAAAGAAAAGGCGACTACTACTACATATAATGAAATTAAATCAATAGCTTTAAGAGAAAACTTAGCTCAAAAAAACAGATTAATTACTGTTTTAAAAGTTGGTGAAAACACTCCTTATGGTGATGCTATTAAAATTTTGGATCAATTGAATCTTGCTGAAGTTGGAATAACTGAACAAATTTCTAAAGATATTGATAAAGAAGGCAAACCAACTAAAAGGCAAAGAAAGTTTACTTTGCTTTTACTTGATGATAATGATAAAAGCAAAATCAAAGAGGCAGCTTTATGACAAATATAGCAATAGAAATTCCAAAAAGATCTGACTATGGTGCAATAGAGTTAAAAGAATATATAAACAAATCCACCCTAAGAGGATTTTATGTAGCCTTAGGTGTTTTATTAATTCTTTTAGTTGCATATTTTGCTAAAGACTTTGTGGGTGCTAAAAAAACTGTTATGAAAGCACCATTAGTTAAGCTTGATATGGTAGATATAGCTCCACCAGTAGATGAGGTTGAAGTAGCTCCTCCTCCCCCTGAAGTAGTTGTTAATAATTCTGTAGCAAGAGCTGGTACTCCTAATCCTGTTCCTGATTCAGAAATCTTAGCTGATGCGCCAGATTATGCTTCTATGATGGATCAATCAGTTTCTGATGCTAAAGGTGGAGGAAGTGGTAATTTAGATTTGAATTCATTTAATTTTGATGATGGTACACCAACTAATGTACATGTTAGAGAGCAAGAATCAGATCCTGATGATTTCGTTGCAGTAGAAAAGGAAGTTGGTTTTAGTTATGAAGATTTACAAAAAATAGTAGAGTATCCTGAAACTGCACGTCGTGCTGGTATTGAAGGACAAGTGATAGTTCAAGCATATATTGGTAAAGATGGTAAAGTTAAAAAAACTCAAATTAAGTTTTCAGATAACAAATATTTGAATGATGCAGCCGAAGGAGCTGTAAAAAGATTTGATCAGTTTACACCTGCTATTCAAAATAAGCAACCAGTTGCAATTTGGATTTCTATTCCTATCAAATTTAAAATTAAATAAACTAATTTTAGAATATTATTAAAAATCCCAGCATTAATAAATGTTGGGATTTTTTTTTGAGATTTATTTGAATATTAATTTATTTTATGGAAATAAAGAATTGTCTATTGGCTTAAACTTATCTAACCCAAAGTATTTGTAAGCCATTGGTGTTACTGCCCTTCCCCTACTTGTTATTTGCAAAAATCCTTGCTGAATAAGAAATGGTTCATAAACTTCTTCGATAGTATCTGCTTCTTCTCCGACTGCCACAGCAATCGTATTTAAGCCAACAGGTCCACCATCATACTTATTTATAATATTTAAAAGTATGCGTTTATCCATATCATCAAGTCCAGCTGCATCAACTTCCAAAGCTTCTAAAGTTATTTTGGCAATTTCTTTATTAATTATACCATTTCCCTTTATTTCTGCAAAGTCTCTTCCTCTTCTTAATAGTCTATTGGCAATACGAGGAGTGCCTCTTGAACGGGAAGCAATTTCTACGGCTCCATCTGCATCAATACCAACGTTTAAAATTCTTGCAGACCTAATTACAACTTTTGTCAAGTCTTCAGTATTATAATAATCCAATCTATTAGGAATGCCAAACCTTGAACGCAAAGGAGCAGTTAATAATCCAGCTCTTGTAGTAGCACCAATTAAAGTAAATTTAGGTACCTGCAGTTGAATAGTTCTTGCTGATGGACCACTATCAATCATTATATCAATTCTAAAATCTTCCATTGCAGAATATAAATATTCCTCTACTACATTCGATAATCTATGAATCTCATCAATAAAAAGTACTTCACCTTCTTCAAGATTTGTTAATAGTCCAGCCAAATCTCCTGCTTTTTCTAAAACTGGTCCAGATGTAGTTTTAATTGGCTTGCCTAATTCATTAGCTATTATATGACTTAATGTAGTTTTTCCTAGTCCTGGAGGACCTGTTAGCAAAACATGGTCAAGAGCTTCTCCCCTTCTTAATGCAGCTGCAATATAAATCTTAAGGTTCTCTACAATTTTTTGTTGACCAGTAAATTCATCAAATCCAGAAGGTCTAAGTTGATGTTCTATATCTTCATCTTTTTCAATAGGGTCTATGTTTTCGTTGTTTCTATTTTTTGACATTTATGTTTTTGATTTTTCTTTATTTAATAATGCTACTTTTACTGGACAAGTAGTTTTTCCATTATGATCACAATCTATTTCACAAGCTACAGCATATACTCTTGGAATTGAAGTCGGAAAATCCATAATAATACTATTTCTGATTTCTTTTTCCATATCATATTTTTGTTTAACTGTGAAATCAAAAGGCAAAACAATATCCAATTCTATAAAAATATCTTTACCTGATTGTCTTGTATGTACTCTTTTAAATTCACACATTTTATCAATATTTTCAGAAACAATAGCTAAAAGTTTGAATTGAATTTCATCTGAAACTGTTTTATCTAAAAGCTGATTTAATGCATTACGAGAACCTTTTATAGGAACTTTCAATGCAAATATTAATAACAACACTGCTGTAACCGAATCTAATACAGAAGCTATATGACCGAAACCAAAATATTTAACTATTGAACCTAAAAGCAAATTACTTAATACGCCCATTTCTATATAACTATCAATTTTCCATATTTCAGCATCATAATCAATAATTGGCATTTGATATTTTTTAGACATTTTCTTTTGAACTTTATACATTATCATCATCAAAGCAAGTGAACCAATAGAAAAAGAAAGTAAAAAATAGTAATTCCCAGTTTGAATTTCAGGATGACCAAAGCTAAGTGCAGCTTCATATAAAGCATAACCTAAAACAATAAGTAATAATCCAGCACCTGCAAGAATAGACAAAGATTCATATTTTCCATAACCATAATTAAATATATAATCTGGTGATTTTACACTATGATTCACTGCTGTCAAGAATATAAATGAGTTAAGCACATCTATTGCTGCAATCAATCCATTAATTTGAACTGCAAGTGAAACTTGAGTAACTCCAATTATTATTCCAAATATTGCTAAAAAAGAACAAATAATCATAGAAAGTCGAGTACTAAATACAGGAGTACTTATATCAAACCATTTTAAAAATCTTGTATATAAATTAAAATTAAGTGTCTGCATTAAATAATATTTAACATTGTTTCAATAATATATACAAAATTACAAAATAATTAGCATTAAATTATGTTTTGAATTAATAGTTCATTTCTAAAATTGAATGTAGAAAAATATTTATTTCAGTAAATGTACTTATAAATTTAGATTAGAAATTGCCGATAATATCAATATGGAGTTGGATAAATTTAAAATTATAAATTCACAAAACTAATAATATTATTTATAATTATAATTCTTCAATTTTCTATATGGAGGTAGAAAATATAGAATTAATAAGTAATAAAAGCACAAACAAGGAAGTTTGTGCTTTTTTCTTTCAAAGTTATCAACATTTTAAAAAATATACGATTTTTGCCGAGATGAAATTGATATTAATGTGTGTATCATATATAAGCGTTTTACAATTTTAGGAAAAGTTTTTATTAGATTAATATTTACTAATTTTTAAATATTATTTTGAGCTAATATAGTCAATTTATACCTTATTGTTTTTTTATAATAATGGGGCTTATAAAATGAATTCAAGCACAGTTAAATCTTTTGACTCAAAAGTCAATGGTTTTGAATTAATTCAAAACAAATTATTAAAATCTAATTACTTTGGAAAAAGATTATTAGATATTAGCTCATCAACTATTCTAATCCTTATTTTCAGTCCGATTTTGATTATAGTTCCAATAATAATTTTTCTATTTGATGAAAAACAAGTCTTTTTTATTCATGAAAGAATTGGATTAAACGACCAACCTTTTCATATTTATAAATTTAGAACAATGAAAAGTACTTTAAAAATTCATGAATTTGATGATTATGGTAATTTGATTAAAAATAATCAAGCTATTACTAAAATTGGAAAATTTCTCAGAAAAACAAGTATTGATGAACTGCCACAATTATTTAATATTTTCATAGGAGATATGAGTTTGGTAGGTCCAAGACCATTAATTAAAGTGTTACTTGATTCAAATACAAGTTTAAGTAAAATCAGGTCATCTGTAAAGCCAGGTCTAACTGGTCTTTGGCAAGTTAAAAATAGAATGAACCATTATAATTTAAATGATATGATTGAATATGATTTAGAATATATTGAAAATCAATCTTTTTTATTAGATTTAAAGATTATTTTGGTAACAATTCCTGCAGTTATTTCTATGAAAGGTGCTGTTTAAATTTATTATTTTCATAATGTTAAGAATTAAACATTAAAAATCAATTTCATTTTGTTATTTTGCAAAATAATTTTGAATATAAATAAAAGTGAGTTAAAAATGGGATTTACTATTAAAAAAGTTTTATCAAAATCTGATAAGAAATGTTTTATCAATTCTCAATGGAATTTTTATAAAGGTGATAAAAATTTCGTTGCACCACTTAAAATGGATAGAGATAAATTATTAGATACAAAGAAAAATCCTTTTTACAAACATTCAAAGTTAGAGTTATTTCTTGCTGTAAGAGATGGAGAAATAATTGGAAGAATTGGTGCTATTATTAATGATAATCACAACTCAACTCATAATGATAAATTAGGATTTTTTGGATTTTTTGAATGTGTAAATGAACAAGAAGTAGCAAACGCTTTGTTCAATTCAGTAAAGGTATATCTAAAAGAGAACGGAATGAATGCAATGCGTGGACCAGTAAATCCATCTATGAATGATGAAACTGGACTTTTGGTAGATGGGTTTGACTCCCCAGCTGTAGTTTTGATGACTTACAATCCAAAATATTATATTGAATTGATTGAAAACTATGGATTTGCAAAATCTAAAGATTTATATGCTTACCATTTGGTAAATGAACAATATGTATCTGACAAAATGAAAAGAATGCAAGGGATAATTAGAGAGAGAAATAAAGTTACAATTAGAGAGGTTGACTTCAAGAACAAAACACAATTTAAAAAAGATGTTGAATTACTGAAATCCATTTACAACAAAGCATGGCAACCTAATTGGGGATTTGTAAAAATGACAGATGAAGAATTTAATTTTTTAGCAAATGACTTAAAACAAATTGCTGACCCAGCTTATACAATTATTGCTGAAATTGATGGAAAACCAGCTGGATTTGCATTAGGATTGCCTGATATAAATCAACAACTAATTAATAATAAAAGTGGTGGAATGATTGGAGCTATTTGGCAAATGTTTGTTGTAAAAAAGAAAATTGATTTATTAAGAATAATTGTGCTTGGTATTTTACCAGAATATCAAAAAACAGGTGTAGATGCAGTTTTATATTGGGAAATGGGTTCTCGAGGATTACCAAAAGGAATAAAATATGGAGAGGCTTCTTGGATATTAGAGGATAATGAAATGATGAATAAGGGTCTTACTACTACAATGCTCGGTAAAGTTTATAAAACATATAGACTTTATGATGTTGCAATTTAATTTAATTAAAAAAAAGGTAAAAATGAAAAAAATAATATTGATACTTGCTATGTTTTCATTCATAGCCTGCACAAGCAAAAAGGAAAACAAAATGGATTTAGAATTTAAAGCATATTTAGATAAATTAGAAAATCAGCTTTCTGTTGCTTATAACAAAAGCACGGAATCGTATTTTAATGCATCTATATCAGGCAAGGACGAAGATTGGAAATTATCATCAGAGAAAGAAATGGAAATGAACAAAATTCTATCAGATCCAAAAACATTTCAAGATTTGAAGAAATTCAAAGAATCTAATCAAATCGAAAATGACACTTTAAAACGTGCTTTACTTGTTTTATATAACAATTACTTATCAAAGCAAATTGATACAAATTTATTAAATGATATGAGTAAAATGGGAGCAGAAGTTGAAAAGAAATTCACTAACTTCAGAGCTAATTATAATAATAAAAAAATTACTGACAATGAAATTGAAGATATTTTAAAAAATGAAAAAGATTCAAAAAAATTAGAGTCTGCTTGGAAAGCTCATAAAGAAGTTGGAAATATTGTTGCAAGTGATATAATTGCATTAGTTAAAAAAAGAAATGAATCTGCTAGAAAATTAGGATTTAAAAATTTTCACGAAATGAATATTACTCTAAGTGAACAAAACCCTGAAGATCTTTTGAAATTTTTTGATGAACTTGATAAACTTACAAGAGATGCATTTATAAATTTAAAAAGTGAAATTGACAACAAACTTTCAAAAGAATATAAAATTGCTCCCGAACAAATGATGCCTTGGCATTATCAAAATAGATACTTTCAAGAAGCTCCTAAGATTTATGATTTGGACTTAGATACTTATTTTCATGATAAAAATATATTAAATATTACTGAATCATATTATAAAGGAATTGGACACACAATAGATGACATGGTTAAAAAATCTGATTTATTTGAAAAACCGGGTAAAAATCAACATGCCTATTGTATCGATATTGATAGAAATAAAAATGATATTAGAGTAGTTGCAAATATTACTCCTACAAATAAATGGATGAGTACAATGTTGCATGAATTTGGTCATGCCATTTATCAAAAGTACATGAACCAAAATCTTCCTTGGATATTAAAACAGCCTGCACATACATTTGCAACAGAAGGAGTTGCAATGCTTTTTGGTAGATTTGCCACAAATGCTGAATGGATGAAAGATAATTTAAAATTAAGTGCTGAAGAAGCAAATAAAATTTCGACTGATTGCCACAAAACATTAAGATTGGAACAATTAGTATTTTCGAGATGGGTGCAAGTAGTTTATAGATTTGAAAAGGAAATGTATGCAAATCCCGATCAAGATTTAAATAAATTATGGTGGGATTTGGTTGAAAAATATCAAATGATGAAAAGACCAGAAGGCAGGAACTCACCTGATTGGGCTACTAAAATTCATATAGCTACTTTTCCATGCTATTATCATAATTACCTTTTGGGTGAAATATTTGCTTCGCAGTTCTATACTCATATTAATGAACAAATATTGAAAAACCCTGCTGGTTCTGATAAAAGCTGGAATGATAAAAAAGAAGCAGCTAAATTTTTGGAAGAAAATGTTTATTCTGTAGGCAATCTATATTATTGGGATGATATGATTAAAAAAGCTACTGGAGAGAAGTTAACTCCAAAATACTATGCAAAACAATTTGTGAATTAATTATAAATGAACTTCTTGAAAAAGGAGTTTTATTTTATCCAATATTTTAATCAAGCAAAACTTTAATATTTGTATATTAAAAAAACCACCATTTTGAGGTGGTTTTTTTTTAATATTTATTTACATTTAAAACATTTACATTTTAGAAAGTAATAGTTTTTTCGTTCATACTTTCAAGTGATTTAATTACAGAAGCAAGATATTGACCGGCAAGCATCCCATCAATTACTCTGTGATCATAAGTGATTGATACATATACCATATCGCGAATTACAATCATGTATTCACCATCTACTTCTTTTACTACTGGGCGTTTTTGAATAGCACCAATACCAAATATACCACATTGAGGTTGATTGATAACAGGTGTACCAAATAAAGTACCAAATGTACCTACATTAGTAATTGTGAACGTTCCACCTTGAATATCATCTGGATTAAGCTGTTTATTTCTTGCTCTCGTAGATAAATCATATACTCCACGAGCTACACCAGTAATACTTAAAGCATCAGCAGATTTGATAACAGGCACAATCAAATTCCCATCAGGAAGTGCTGCTGCAAAACCTAAGTTAATTCTTTTGTGTCTTAAAATATTTTTGCCATCAACTGATACATTCATCATTGGAAATTGCTTTAAG
This sequence comes from Ignavibacteriota bacterium, assembly GCA_043743005.1. GTDB lineage: Bacteria > Bacteroidota > Ignavibacteria > Kapaibacteriales > UBA2268 > JAPLFM01. The sequence continues at coordinate 1,822 of JAYTXK010000214.1, read as the reverse complement.
CCATCAACTGCAGCTTTAGCAAAGAAAGGAGTAAATGTAAGTTTGAATCCTTCGTTCTTTTCAAATTGAGCTTTAAATTTATCTCTAAATTTCACAATATTAGTTACGTCAGCTTCTCCAACACTTGTAACATGAGCAGAAGTTTGCTTACTCATTACCATATGTGCAGAAATTAATTGTCTCATTCTATCCATTGGAATTACTTCTATAAAGTCATTTCCACCTGAATATGTTTGAGGTGCTGATTGTGATATTGGAGCTGGTACATTTGTTACTATTTGAGCAACAACTACTTGTGCAGTTGAAACTGGAGCAAATTGTGCTACAATTGGTGCTGATGCTACTTGAGTAGGTGTATTACCACGATTAGCCAAATAGCTTTCTAAATCTTTTCTAGTTACTCTTCCATCAACTCCAGTTCCATTTAATGAAACTAATTCTTCCAGACTTACTTTGTTATCAGCTGAAATACTGCGAACAAGAGGAGAGAAAAATTTACCATTTTGATTTCTTGGAATATCATAAGTTGAGCCTACAACTACAGATGGAGCTGGCGATACAATAGCTGCAATTGGAGTTGGAGCAGTTTGAACAATTGGAGTTGGAGCAGATTGAACAATTGGAGTTGGAGCAGAAACAACAGGTGCTGGAATAGCAACTGGAGCAGAAGCTGGTACAAATGCTACTGAGCCTGATGATATTCTTGCTATAACAGTACCAACAAGAACTGTTTCTTCTTCTTTAACCAAAATTTCAGCCAAAGTACCTTCAATTGGAGATGGAACTTCTGTATCTACTTTATCTGTAGAAATTTCAAGTACCATTTCATCACGTTCTACTTTTTGTCCAACTTGTTTAAGCCATTTTACGATTGTACCTTCTTGCAAAGACTCACCCATTTTAGGCATTACTAAGTCTATTAAATTTCCACTTGCACTTGGAGTAGAAGTAACAACTGGTGCTTGTGCTTCAACTACTAAAGGAGCTGGTGCAACAACAACTGGTATTGGAGTAGCTGCAACTTGCAAGGGTGCAGATACAGATGCTTCACTTGCAGTATTGATTTCTGCTATTTTAGTTCCAACTAATACAGTCTGCTCTTCTTGAACTAATATAGAAACCAATACACCTTCAACAGGTGAAGGAACTTCAGTATCAACTTTATCAGTAGAGATTTCAAGAATCATTTCATCGCGTTCTACTCTATCGCCTTCTTTCTTTAACCATTTTATGATTGTACCTTCTTGTAAAGATTCACCCATTTTAGGCATTACTACATCAACTTTCATTGATTATCTCCGATTTAAAAATTTATTTTTAATTTTTGCACTTTATAGATAAACAAATTAAATAAATAAAAATAATTATTCAAAAAGTAAATCATTTATTAGTTCACATTTTTAGAATTGATGAAATAAATAATATAGAATATGAGAAGTTGAGTATTAATATTAATTGAATTTAGTAGTTTAAGCCAATATTTCATTCTGATAAATACTTTTCAATGATATATATATAAAATCAATCATAACTAATTAATAATTTTTTATTGGTTATCTTGTATTTGCTTTTAAAAGAACTAATTAAGAACCCCACCTAAATCCTCCCCGAAAGGGGCGGACTTTAAGAAAATTTACTGCAAAGTCATTTTGTTAATTTTCAATGACTTACTTTAATTAATCTTTCAGTTTTGCAGTAATTTAGACTTTTTTGTATTGGTTTTTCCCTCCCCGATTTTTGACTTTATGTCAAAAATCTTTGGTGGAGGGACGGGGTGGGGTCAGCACCTTTATTATTACCGATATTTCGCTCCTAAAGGAGC
>JAYTXK010000213.1:0-24135 GCA_043743005.1 Ignavibacteriota bacterium | reverse complement strand
GTAGATATACCGAATTCACGTTCGGCTTTCAATTTGCTTTGTTATTGTTTTTTTGTACATCAAATCTTTATTCAATTAAAAAATTATATAAAAAAACTGTTTCTTAAAATAATAAGAAACAGTTAATTAATATCAAAATCGCTTATGCTTATTTACCAAACTTAATTTCTCTTAAGCTCGAACTATCTCCAATTTTCACTTGCAAGAAATAAGTACCTTTCGCTATAGCAAATGGTTTCCATTCAATTTTTTGCTCTCCATTTAATAGATAACTATCTTTTAAAATAGCTATTTCACTTCCAGCCACATCAATTACTTTAATTTGTACTTTTGCATCTTTAATCAAACTAAAGTTAATGGTTAAGCTTTCATCAAAAGGATTAGGATATACATTAAAAGTGGATAAAGCTATATCATCTTCTACACTTCCACCAACTATCTTAACTGTTTTGAAACTCCATCTTTCAGACCATTCATTTGCACCATCTATTGATTTGGCTTTTACTCTCCACCAAAATGTAGAGTCATTACCAAAATTAAAATCTTTTTTATTGAAAGTTAAAGTCGAGTCATCATATCTTAAATCTGTGTATGAATCATTTCTTGAAACTTGCAATTTATAAGTTATAGCACCTTTTGTAGGCAACCATTCTAAAAAAATATTTTGTGCAACATCTTTAGCATTATTCAAAGGTAATTCAAGTCTTGTAGTATCCATAAGAGTTTTGATTGTCCAAGCTTTGCTAAATGGACTTTCATATAAATTATCTTTTGCACTTACTCTCCAATAGTAAATAGTGTATTTATTAAAACCTTTAACTTGTTGTTCTAAGGCTGTAATAGTTGAGCTTTCATAAAATATGCTTGAAAAATCAGATTTTTCTGAGACTTGCAAATGATATTTTACAGCATTTTTAACCGATCCCCATCTAAAAATAGCACTTAATGGCATATTTACCAAACCACTATCTGGAGCAACTAACTTAGGAGCTTGTACCGATGTTTTAAAATTCCAAGCTTGAGACCATTCACCAGTACCCTCGCTATTTCTACCCCTTACTCTCCAATAGTATTTAATATTAAACTCTAAGTTTTTAAATGGAGTATTGTCCAAATCACTTGATTGTCCAAAGTTAATAATATTAACAAATATTGTATCTAACGCAATTTGATATTCATAAGAAGTAGCTTCATTTACAGTATCCCACTTAGCTATAAAATCAGTATTTTCATATATAGAATTATTAAATGGCTCTTTCAGTTTTGGTCTATCAACTGTAGTTCTAAATTTCCAAGAATAAGACCAATCGCTTGAGGTAATAGAGCTTGATGCTTTTGCTCTCCACCAATAATCAGTTAATGCTTTTAATTCAATTGTTGAATCTATAATTGTTGTATCGTTTGCTGCTCCATTAAAAGCAATAGTTGTAAATGAATTACTATTAGAAACTTGTACTGTATAGCTTGAAGAGCTTTCAACTGGACGTACTGACAATTGAGGTAATACTCTTACACCTCTTTTGTTATTTATTGGAGATGCCAATTGAGGAGGAGCTAATTTGGTTGCAAATTGTCTTGAAATTGACCAATCACTATAAGAACCATTATTTTTACCTCTCACTCTCCAATAATATTTTGTATTAAATTGTAAACTATCGTAAACAGTTAATTCTGTTGGAGTTTGAGTAAAAAATAAATTAGCATAATCAAAGTTTTCCGATTGAGATAATTCTAATTCAAACATATCAGCTTTTGTTGAAGCTGTCCAAGTAAAGCTTGGATTTAAATCAACACCAGCTTTCATATCAAGCGGGGAATTCAAACTTGGAACACCCATAGAACTTGGATTGACCATTCTATAAAGAGAAGAAGTAGAAATATAAACATCATTATCAGCATTTAAAGTAACTGCTTGCACATCTGCAACACTAAAGCTACTATTTAAAGAATCCCAGTTTAAACCGGCATCATTAGTTTTATAAAACCCATCAGAATTTTGAATAGCAGCATACAATTCACTATTAGATTTTATTGCAAATGAACTAATGTCTGGTAAAGTTGATGTATTAGGGTAAACAAAACCTAAATTATTTAGGGGCCAAGTTAGTCCATCATTTACAGATTTGAAAAGCCCCTGATCTGTTGCAAAATACAATGAATTATCAGGTGATGATTTTATATCCTGTGCTGTAACAGTGGCTGTAAAGGAGCTTAAGTTGGTATAACTTGCCCCATTATTTAAAGACTTATACAAGGAAGGTACACCAATCAATGAAGTGTAACCAAAAATAGTACCATTTGGTCTTTGAATAAATTTTGCAATATTTCCTTTAATATTTGGAGAAGGTAATACTTCTGTAAATGTTATTCCTCCATCAACAGATCTCTTTACTCTAACTCTTGGGTCTGGTTGAGTTGGTGGAGAAACTGCAGGTTGCCTAAAATAAAAAGCTAATATATCATTATTTGATAATTCAACTATGCTTAAAACTGTATCGGCTGCTCCGGAATTTTTTGACCAAGTCTTGCCACTATCCAAAGATGACCACATAGGGTCAGCAGCAGCTTGGTTAATTTCAACAAGTACTCTATTAACATTTGTTATAATTAAATCTTGAATTTTCAATCCAGCAAACCCTGATAATGACCAATTCTCACCACGATCTATTGAACGGAACAAACCACCATCTTTTGCAGAGGCAAACATTAAGTTGCCCTTAGGTTTAAATAATTTATAAACATGTAAAGTTTGGTTGAAATTCCAAGAAACATAAGTCCAAATTACTCCATTATCAGTACTTTTATAAAGTCCTTTACGAGGAGTTGCAGCGTATAAATCACCATTCGAACTTTTTACAATCGCATTTACACCACCACCAATTATACTTGAAGGTCTATATTGGTCGTAACTAACTGAAGTATAATATTGTACTCCTTTAGCTCTTGTACCTACCACAAATTCGTGAATACCTTTTGAAAAGATTGTTGTCAAACAAGTAATATTTTGATCTGTTAAATTTGAAGCCGAAGCATCTTGAAATTCACCCCAACTTTTTGCATCATTATCAGTAGAATATAAACCATCACCATTAGTAGCAGCAACAGTAACACTATCTTTTAAACGAAGATAAAATGTATTAATATATTTAGAACCAATTCCACCATTATTATATTTCCAAGTATCTCCATTATTCGTAGATAGAAATAGCCCACCACCATAAGTTCCTATTAGCAAAGTACCAGCACGAGTTATGCCTATGCAATTAACATCTTGGTATGTTAAGCCAGCATTAATGGCTTGCCATGTTGCACCTGCATTGACTGACCTATAAATGCCATTGCCATAAGTACCAGCAAATATTGTATCTTTATTTTTGATAAACAAACATTTTACTTTAAGATTGCTTATACCTGAATTTTGTTCAGTCCAAGTGTTCCCATTATCTACTGATTTGAATACACCACCACCCCAAGTAGAAGCATAAAAAACATTTTGGGGACCAATTTTAATATCAGTTATATACATATTTGTCAAACCAGTATTAATGTTAGTCCAAGTGGCACCAGCACTGATAGAACGCATAATGCCATTACCCCAAGTACCAGCTATTATGGCATCAAGAGAATTGATAGCAAGTACTTTAATCTCACCACCATCAGGACCAGGTAATATTCCAAAAGCATCTTGACCACTTGCCTTATTATTTGTATTTATAGTAATCAATGCTAATACAAGTAGCAAATTAAAGTAAATTGCCTTTTTCAAATTGTTAAAAAGTGTCATAATTTTCCCCAATAATATAATTATAATTTTTTTATTTCAGCAAATATAACGAATTTTATATACTTAAAATAGTATAAGTTATCCAACTCTAATGTTTTTATACGATTTAACTTGATTTTAATTTTGAATTTTGAAAAATAATAATATTATTTACTAAATAAATCTTAAATTTAAATTCAATTTTAGAATAAATATTAAAAAAGTCAATTATGGAACGTCGAAAATTTCTCTCAAATTCAATTCTTTCAACTTTTAGTGTAGCATTAGCATCAAATATAAATAACTTAAATGTTTTAAGCAAATCAGAATTTAAAAAGCCAATTGTAATCTCTACTTGGAGCCATGGATTAGCTGCCAATGAAGAAGCTTGGAAAGTATTATCCAATGGAGGAAGAGCATTAGATGCAGTTGAAATGGGAGTTAGAGTATCAGAAGCTGACCCAAATGTATCGAGTGTAGGTTATGGTGGCTTACCTGATAGAGATGGAAATGTAACTCTCGATGCTTGTATTATCGACGAAGAAGGCAATTGTGGTTCAGTTTGTTTTTTAGAAAATATTATGCACCCTATTTCAGTTGCTCGAAAAGTAATGGAAAAAACTCCTTATGTAATGCTGGCTGGAGATGGTGCTTTGAAATTTGCTTTAGATAATGGATTTAAAAAAGAAAATTTGCTAACTGAAAGTTCAAAAAAGGCTTGGTTGGATTGGAAAAAAACTAATGAATATTTGAAAATCGACAAAGACCATCATGATACAATTGGAATGTTGGCAATTGATAATAATGGGAATATAAGTGGTGCTTGCACTACAAGTGGCTTGGCATATAAGCTAAGAGGAAGAGTTGGCGACTCCCCTATTATTGGAGCAGGGTTATTTTTGGATAATGAAGTGGGTGGTGCTTGTGCTACTGGCAAAGGCGAAGCAGTTATTAAAATAGCTGGTAGTGCAATGATTGTAGAATTAATGCGAAATGGGAAATCTCCAAACGAGGCTTGCAAAATTGCTGTTGAAAGAATTGCAAGAAAACAAAAAGACTACAAAGATTTCCAAGTAGGATTTTTAGCATTAAGCAAATCAGGAGAATATGGAGCTTATTCTTTACAAAAAGGATTTGAATATGCTTTGTGCTTTGATAATAAGAACAAACTATATCCTTCTGATAGTTATACTATATAGGAAGTGTAATAAAATCTAAAAATGATGTTATTATTAATAAACAGTATCATGAGTTCCAATATCTACAATCAGAAGTTCTTGTTCGTTTTTTTCATTTCTTGATATTTCAAATATAATTCTACAATCAAATCCACATTTACAAGAATAAAGACCATAAAGATTACCACTCAATTTATGAGTTTTCAGTTGAATATTAAATGGGTCTTTAGATAGTTTTTCAATAACTTTTAAAATTTGTATTCTTAATTCAGAATTATTTTTTGTAAAATGTTTAAATGCTCTTTTAAAAGTTGATGAAAAGACAATATTCATTTTTATTCCAATTCTAAAATTGCACTTTCATAAGGTAAAGCTTTAATTTTATTACTTAGATATTCCGATATTGAAGATTGCCAATTATTATAGATTTCATTTCTTTTAATATCGATTAATCTACTAGTAATAATTCTAGCAATTTCAATCTGATCATCTATACTTAAAGTTTCAACTGAGTCAATAATTTCTGTAAATGACATACAATTCTCCATTATTTTCAATTAAGACTTATAAGTAATTTTTTTATTTTATTAAAAATTAAGCAGACTTATAAGCTGAATATTAAAACATTAAAAATTAAAAGAAATAATTGTGTATATAAAATCAAAACTTAGCTATAATTCCAAATTTTGTAGTTACAAAATATTGAATTCTTTTGGCTTGGGAGTAATCATTAAAAAAGCTGTTCTCTCATTATTGCATTTAAGAACAGCTTCAATATTATGAATTTTATTTTACTATTTTAATTGCTTCCATTCGTTTTGCACCATCAATCGAAACTGAAACTAAATAGTTCCCGTTATAATATTTATTTGATGGAATTAGTATGGTGTTTTCTCCGAGTGGTAATAAACCTTCTTGAACTAAGGCTACAAATTTACCTGTTGTTGTAAATAATTCTACTTTTACATTTTTTTCATTAGTTAAATTTATACTAATTGAAGAATTTTCAGTTGATGGATTGGGGAAAATTTTTACAGTTCTCAAGTCCAATGGAAAAGTTCTATCAATAAATGAACTATTATTTGTTGATACACTAGGATTAAGTGGAGTTGTTTCGAAAACATCTATAATAGTTTCACCTTTTTCATTTTTCTTAATTTTATTTTGATTAGGAATATCAACTGTACTAAAAAATGGATTTGGTTTTTGGGAAGGTTTTAAAATTACCCACCCTTCAACTCCATCAATTTTAGCGTATTCAGAACCATCAGGTCTTTCATAAATAAATGTGGGTTTGAATGTAGGAATTTTTGATTTATCCTCAGAAAATGTAACTGAGTATAATTAGTAAGAATAAAATAATCTTTTTCATTTTTTAATTTCCTTTATTTTGTGATTAAAATTTTACTTGAATAATATGTTTTTCCATATTGAGCAAGTATGAAGTAAATACCATTTCCCATTTCAGGTAATGGTTCAATTAAATTCGGATTGACTTTATTAGCAAGTATTTTGCAGTTAAGGTCATAAATAGTATAAGAATCTGCTTGTTGAATAAAGTTAATATTTTTGTTTATAATATTAAAATATTCTTTTGTATCAATTTCATTGTCAATTCCAGTAGATGCTATAATTCCTTCAATATCTCTATTATAAAGAATTTGATAATTGTAAGTTGAATCCCTATTAATAATAAATACACCCTTTTCATTTATTAAAACTTGTCCATGAAGAGCTAATTTAGGATTTGCACCCACTCCAATCAATCCTTTACCATTATTAATATCAACAATTGATAGTTTGTTGTTTTTATAAATGTAAATGTTATTTGAGCCAACTATGAAAATGTAACCTTTGTAATTAATAATTGGGTTTATGTCAAAATTTGGATTTGAATATTTTTCACTCATTGATCCATCAAAGCTAACTAATGAAAGTGGCATTGCATCAATTGGAGTCTCATTTTCATAAACTACAAACATAGCAGGCACAAAACCATATTTCTTTACTACATCATTTACCAATCTATCGGTTGAAGAGAGGTATTTTGCATATAGTTTATTACCTATTGAAAGAATACTAGTACAATTTGCTTCTGCCATTACTTTTACAGAATCAACTTCTGGAAGGCTTTCCCATTTGAATGAATTAGTTATTTTATACAATGAAGAACCTTTGGAAATAAAAGTTTTATTTGAAGATAAAACAAACTCACCATTTTTGTATTTAATAAAATCTAATGGGTATGCAGAACTCAAACCCAAAGAAACAGAATCCCTGTACAATAAAGTAAAATTATTTTGATTAAATTTCCATATTTCATTCCATAGATTAGCAATATGAATATAAGGAGTACTACCTAAAAGTTGTGCCTGATCAATTTCACGTGCTTTGGAAGTAATAAAAATTGTATCATTATCAATCAGTAAGTTTCTAAATTCTCTATCATATTGCAAGGTACTATTAATAGACCCATCTTTAGGAAATACAATTTTATTATCAAATTTATCTCCAATTTTAAATAGTTTTTTTTCTAAAGTATTTACATCAAATATCCCAAGCCCATCATTATTTAAGTAAGACAAGCTAGTTTTATATGTTCTAAAAATTTGTTTATTTTGAAAATCAGTATTAAGATATGTTTGCTTAGTTAAGTCATTTACATTTATTTTTGAAATGTATGGATGCTCTGCTTCATATTTAAGGTTTTTATTTGTCAGTATTTGTCCACACATTAAAAATGATTTAGACTCATCTAATCTCATTGAACCAATTGACATTAAAACCAAACTATCATTAATTGGCTTAAAAGTTTGTATATTCCATTCACAAATTAAATTAGAAGAACTTAATATTGAAATCAAAAGAAACTGAAGATATTTATATATTTGCATTTTGTATTCCTAATTAAAAAATTTATAAAAAATTATTAAAATCACCCTCAACTAAATTCTTTTAATATGATTTTACTTTTACAAAACTAACTATTTCAAATACAATAATGAAATTATTTTGCTTAATCAGAATCATTTACAAATTCAGAATATGTATTAGTTTTCATAATATCAATTTTAAAATTTTGAGTGTCTGTTTTGGTAATTATAACGCTATCAAAACCTAATTTATCTAATTTTTCCATTGTAGCTAATTCTCCTTCTTTAAGTTGTAAAACCTTTCTTAAAAGCCAGTCTGAAAGTACTTTATTTGGATTTGTCATTAGAGCTTTAGAATTATCTTGACAAAGTTTTGCACTAAATAGTTCTCCTGTAGGAATTTGCAAATTAAAATTTATATCTCTATTTGGAAAGAAATTTGGATATTTTTTGTGTAATATAGTAGGTATTGGAATGTAAATTTCACCATTATCTCTTTTTCTTCCATTTGCATTCCATTGATTTAAACCAGATTTTTCAAATATATGTTTTTCTTTTTTATCTATTCCATAAAGTGGTAAAATTACATAACTATGACCTTTTACTAATTTGTCATTAGCTAGTTTTATATCTTTGTTTAAAAAGAGATTAAGTAATAAAGAATATGGATCTTCTATTATTTCAATTGGAAGTCTGTGTACATTTTGAGGAATAATAAATTTTCTATAAAGAGTGCTTTTTGAATAATTGAAAGAATAAAAGTTGTTTCCATCTTCAAATTGCAAACTTGACTTATTGTCTTTTACAGCATCTATATTCTCAATATCAATAAAGTTATAATCTGTTTCATATAGCAAAAGTTCATATTGTTTTCTAGCAACAATATGATAAATAGAACTTTCAATATCATAAAGTCTGTTTGCTAATTTTATTCTGTCATTTCTATATTCGCCTAGTTTTATTGCCAATTCTTTTTCTTTAAAATCTTTTAATGTTCCCGATAAAGAGTTGAATTCTGCTATTTTTTCAGTACTACTATTTGAATTACAAGTAAAAGTTTTCAAACCAACACCAATAGAATTATACTTTGCATCAAAAGCAGTGTCTGACCTTGAAAGATTTCCAGCATCAAAACTTCGGCAAAAAACATTTTCTGCAACTCTATAATTTATAAAAGGAATTGCACTTTCGCTGAACAAACCTGAGAGTTTTGAGACTGCTGAAAGTAATTTTAAATAATTTCCTTTGTTTTCAATATCTATTTCTGCAAATGATTTCATAGAACTTTAATAATTTGATTTACTATCCTTTCAATTAAAGTTGTAGTTACAGAATTACCTGCTTGCATATATAATTTGCTATTTGCAAGCTTCGGCAAAATGTATTTATCAATAGGATAACCTTGAAATGCAAAGCATTCTTTTGGAGTTAATTTTCTAATTCCGAAATTATCTTTTATAAGAGGTACATTATGTCCACCAGAACCCATATTTGCTGTTAAAGTTGGGCAAAGATTACTTTTGTTTTCTCTTGCATACACTCTACGCCACTGATAAACAGTATCTTTGGATAGCAAAGATTTTAATAGTTCAGGATAATATTGGTGTTCTTTTTTATAATAATAAATATCATCTTGCTTTCCTTTATCTATAAAATCATGAATTGTTTTAGTTAATTTAATATCTGAAGGAAACTTAAAATTATTATATTTTTTAACTTTTTTTGGATCAAATGCCACTATAAAAATTCTTTCTCTGTTTTGAGGTACATTTGAATGTTTTGCTGTATTTAAAACTTTTGAAAAAGTTTTGTAACCTAATTTTTTTTCAAGAGTATCAATTATTATCTTAAACGTATTACCGTTATCGTGAGAAACTAAGTTTTTTACGTTTTCTAAAAATACTACTTTTGGCTTGTGAGTTGCAATAATTTGCTCAATATCAAAAAATAAAGTTCCTCTTGTATCAGCAAATCCTTTTTGCTGTCCAGCAATAGAAAATGCTTGACAAGGGAATCCTGCACATAATATATCAAATTTTTCAGGTATGTATGCTTTATTTCTTTCTTTTGTAATATCGCCAAATGGAACTTCTCCAAAGTTTTCTCTGTAAGTTTTCTGAGCATCTACATTCCATTCACTTGTAAAAACACATTTTCCACCAACATTTTGTAAAGCAAGCCTAAACCCCCCAATGCCTGCAAATAAATCTATGAATTTAAAAGTATAGTTTTTAGGAGTTGGAAAAGGAACATTTTCAACTTCAAATAATAGTTGCCTTAAAGTATCTTCTTGAACTAAATTCTTTTCTTCATTTATTTTTTTAAAATCAATAAAATTATTAAGAGTAGAAATTGCATCTTTTTCATAATGTTTTTTAACACCATTTCGGTAATTATGAAGATAATGTGTTAAAACAGCTTTGTCTTCTATACCTTCAACAAGTCTAATCTGAAAGTTCTTGCCTTCAAATTCATCAATACTTATTGTTTGTTTTAATTTCATATTCATTTCTTTAATTTTATTATTGCAATATACATAAAATATATTTTCTTTTTGATTTCTATTTTACAAAACTAACTATTTCAAAGACAATAATGAAATTATTTTGCTTATTTTAAAATTTTTTAAAATAGAATATTACATTATTCGATTATGCCAAATATTGAGTTGCAATATTGAATTATCTTTCAATAGTTTCAATAAATAGTAGCTTTTATCTGGTATTGTTAAAATAATAAAAATTGAAATAAAATTTATAAGTGAGGATTTAAAATGTTTTGGACTCCTGAATTGGCTGTTTCTCTAGAAGATGCCCCTTGGCCTTCAACCAAAGAAGAATTAATTGATTATGCAAATCGTGCTGGTTGCCCCCAGCAAGTGTTGGATAATCTTGATGAATTAGATGACAATGATGAATTAATTGAGGGAATGGAAGACTTATGGCCCGAATATGAAGATGTTTCGAGTGAAGAATACTTCTACAATGACGACGAAGAAGAACAATATTATTAATCTGAAAAGCCGCTGAAAATGCGGTTTTTTTATATCAAATTTTTCAATAATTAAGAATTATGTTTAGAAATATTCACCGACTTTTAGATAATACTAATTTCCAAATCTTTGCAACTGCACTTGTTGTAACAGTCAGTTTAATTTTGCGTGGCATTGTTGGCAGAATAATAAATAAAAATGTTCAACAATTAACATCTAAATATCTTTGGAGACAAACAGCAAACTACATAGTTACTATAATAGGCTTAGTAGCTTTACTTACAATTTGGTTCAATGACATTAAGTCCTTTTTCCAATTAATTACATTAGTTTCTGCTACACTGATTTTAGTTTCAAAAGAGCTAATACTCAATTTTGTTGCTTATATGGTAATTGTATGGAGAGGTTTATTTGAAGTAGGCGATAGAATTGAAGTTGGAGATAGTGTAATTGGTGATGTTATGGAATTTGGACCTTTATATATTTCGGTTGCCGAAATTGGTAATTGGATGAGTAATGATTCGCCAACAGGTAGATTAATCAAAATACCTAATAGCCTTGCTCTTACTCAAAAAGTAGCAAACTATTCAAAAGGTTTAGGTTTGATTTGGAATGAAATTGAAGTATCTATCACAAAAGAAAGTGATTTGGAAAAAGCTAAGCAAATTGCTGATGACATTGCTTTAGAATTTTCATATCAATTTTCGGAAAAAGATAAAAGTGATATTAAAGCTCATTACCAAGATTTGCTTTTCCCCTCTCATAGCCCAAATGTTATGTTAAATCTTGATGAATACAAATTCAAAATAATAATTCATTATATATGTAAATTCTTTAAAAGAAGAGAAACTGAAAGCAATATTAAGCAAGAATTAATTTCAAGATTTAATAAAGAAAAAAACATTACTATTTATTTCAAAAGCTAAATAAATTAGTTTAATTCATATAATAAATAATAAACTTTTTCCAATAACAAATAAAATGTTATCTTTGAAAAATAAGATATTTAGAATTTTTGAATTAAGTATAATATGCCTCATATTAAATTAAACACAAGCTTACCAGGAATAACTGGTCTCCTTGAATTTAGGCTTGATACAGCAATGCCTATCAGAGAACTTACAGAGATATTGCTTCGTCAAGAAAATTCTCTTACTCGTGGCGAAAGAGAACTAATCGCTTCAATTGTTTCATCAAAAAATGAATGTAAGTATTGCACAACTGCTCATGTTACAGTTGCAAACCAACTTTTGGGTAATACTCATACAACTGAGTGTATGCTTGCTGATATTGATTCTGCTCCAGTTTCTGAAAAAATGAAAGCATTACTTAAAATTGCAACATTAGTTCAAAAAAATGGTAAAGAAGTAACTGATGAAGCTATTGTTTTAGCTAAAAAACAAGGTGCTACTGATATGGAAATCCATGATACAGTTCTAATTGCATCGCTTTTTTGTTTGTATAATAAATATGTAGATGGTATGTCAACAATAACACCAACTGAGCAAGAATATTATGAACAATTGGGTCATAAAATTGTTGATTTTGGTTATAATAGACGACCCCAAAATTTACCAAAAATATAACTTAAAAATTGAGAAAATATGCCTCATATAAAATTAGATGAAAATTTAGCTGGTATCCGTAGTTTAGCAAGTTTTAGACTTGATACTGGCAAAGCACTATATGAATTAGCTCAAGCACTTTTAAAGCAAAATTCATCATTGGGAGAGGCTGATAGCGAACTTATTGCTACTTTTGTATCACATTTAAATGGTTGTCATTATTGCAAGTCAAGCCATGGCTCTGTTGCAAAATATCTTTATGGAGAAAATGCAAATGTGGTAGATTTGGTAATGGAGGATTTTAGCAATGCTCCAATTCCAAATAAATTAAAATCATTATTAGCAATTGCAGCAGCTGTCCAAAAAGATGCACGAACTGTAACAACAGAATTAGTTCATATTGCAAAAGTAAATGGTGCTAGAGATATAGAAATACACGATACTGTAATAATTGCTGCTGCTTTTTGTATGTACAACCGCTATGTTGACGGATTAGCTACAGTTAGCCCAAAAGACCCTTTATATTATGAACCAATGGGTGAACGTTTAGCAAAATTTGGATATGTACCACCAAAATAAATATTTTTAAATAAAAAGTAAGAATTTTATTTATTAATATTTTTATTAATAGGCTTTTAACTATATTGAATTATAAAAAGATCACAAATAATATATTTGTCATTTATTCGTGTATTTGTAAAATAAATAAAAAAAATAGTAATAATATGAAAGAAGAAAAATTAAGTTTTGAAAAAGTATGGCTAATGTTTAAAGAAACTGATGCCAAGTTTAAAGAAACTGATGCCAAGTTTAAAGAAACTGATGCAAGAATGGACAAAAGGTTTAAAGAAACTGATGCTAAAATTGAAAGAATAAGCAAGCAAATTGCTGAACAAAGATTAGAATTTGCTGAACAAAGATTAGAATTTGCTGAACATAGCAAAGCTATTTTTGAACAAGGAAAGCAAATTGGTGGATTAAATAGAAGCTTAGGTAAATTTACTGAAGATTTGTTCTTTAATTCACTTTCTAATTTGATGAAAACTAAATTTGGAGTTCAGTTTTTTACTGCAAATAACTCAAGAGAATTAAATAATTCTTCAATTGAGATTGATGCAATGGGAATTGTAAATGGAAATATAAATTCTGTTTTTTTAACTGAAATAAAATCAAGATATTCCAAAGATGCAATTAAACAGCTTTCCGAAATTATAAATAAATTTGATACTTTTTTCCCAGAACTGAGCGATAAAAAGAAGTTTGGGATAATAGCTGTGCCTCATTTGAAAGATGTTCAAACAAAAGAAATACTAAAAGCTGGATTTTATCCTGCTACATTGAAAAATGATATGGTTGTAATTGAAACTCCAAATAATTTTAAGGCTAAAGCTTTTTAATAATAATTCCTTATTCTCCACTTTTTATCATTTTTAAAAATGAAGAATTAATACCATCATTAATTTCTACACAATAAACTCCATTAGGAAATTTACTCATATCTAAAGTATATTTATTTATTCCTTCGCAACAAGATAGATTACTTTTATTTTCAACTATAATTCCAAATTCGTTAATGATTCTAATATTTAAATTATTTTCAACTTTACTATAATAATAAATTAAAGTAGTTCTTGAGCTAAATGGATTGGGAGCTACACTAAATATATTTTCAGTTCCTTTATTTTCATATACATCAGACTTTGTACCAATAATTTCCCTTACTGCTTGCATTTTGAAATTTCTATCAGAATTGTTATAATCATCAGTCAAGCCCCAACATCCGTATCTATTATAGCCACTATATAAAGTAAAATACATTGCCAAATTGCCTCCAATATCAAACCAGCCATCTTGAAAATTCTTTTTAATTATTTCTTTCATTTTATAAGTGCGATTTGCAAGAATTTGGTTTGAAAGATTTGTTTTCCCACCACTTGCAGGGATTGAAGGACCACCCTCATAAGATACACATCCACCAACTAATGACCATTTTATAGATCTATTAAGATGACCCTTTCTATCAGTTAAGCTCTGCAATTGAGAATCAATGTCATCTAACATTCCTTGATTAATTGCATTTGTATCTCCATTTGAATTTTTAGAACCAAAATATAATGAGGGTGCCAAAGCATATATATAAATACTGGGAGAGCCTATATTTTTATTTATATAATCAAGGTGAGTATCAGACCTGCCTCCATAAGCTTGCTGAGCTCCAAGCACTACTCTCACTCTTTTATTCATTTCATATATACCAAATACTGTTTTAAATAAATTTGATACTTCCACAGTTCTACGAGCATAGTTTTGGTCAAAAGTAATTTTATATTCATCTGCTTGAGATTTATTATAAGGTCCGTGTGTAGTTTGGGTTGGACTCCAAACCTCATTACTATTTTCAACATAAATATTAATTGAAGGGTCTAATTTTGTCTTTAAAAGATTTGCCAAATTAATAACATAATCTGAATCAGCAGAAATATATACATTTACCCAAATATCTTTTTTTAATATATTTGCAAGTGCTATTATATAATCCCAACTCCAAGCATCGCTTTTATTATTCATATTTTTCATACTACTTTGGCTTGCATCATTAGGAGTTTTTCTATTATTCCATTTTGATTTTTTAGGATAAGTTGGCTCACCATCCCATATATTTTGCACACCATAAAATCTATAACAAGAAAAATCTGCTGATTTCAAAAGTGAAATATATTCATCAGTAAATATTTTTGTTGAATTAATTGGATAGCTGGGTCTATTAATTTTTAAATTTGTTATTCCTGAATTTAAAGTGTCATTTGGGCTTCTCTTTGTGGAAGTAAACGAGAAATTGACTAATCCATGACCTGTATTTGGGTATCCACCAATATTCAAATCAAAATAAGTAGTATTAGATAATGGGTCATAAATTTTATTTTCTACAGATACTACCGACCAACTTGCAACAACATTTGCAGAGCCTTTGAAACTGCATTTATAAATTCCAGAATAATTAGTTCTAAATTTTGAAGGGTCATCTATATCATTGCTCCACTCGGCAACAGGGCGACCATCAAATAATAATTCAAAATCGCTTTGGGGCCAGCCAAGGCTATCATAGCTTTTAGCCTTGCTATAATTATTCAAATGATTTGCAAGATTTACAAAAGCATTTGCATTATCAATATTAACTCCCAAATTGTGCTTTTGAGCAAATAATTCTATTGATAGTAAAACCAAAATAAAGATAATAAGTATAAATTTTTTCATAAAATTAATTTCCAAAATGTAGAAGTGTAATTTATTAATTTACGAAAAATTTCACAAAAGATTAACTCAAAATTTATTTAATACTTAATCTATATAATTAATTTTGTAGTGTTATATAATTTAGGAATTTATAAATATGAATAATACAAATTTTGCTGAAATAGTTGATAAAAGTTTAGAGCCATTTTTAACTAAATTCCCTAAATATATTAGCCAACCTATTTCATTTTTATTACATAAAATCCTTTATGTAAATGAAATGACTAATTTCATAAATACTCACCAATCAAGATATGGCTTAGATATGATTGAAGATTTTCTTGAATATCTTGATTTTTCATTTACAATTTCAGATAAAGATAAAAAAAGAATTCCAGCTGAAGGTAAGCTAATTTGTGTTAGCAATCATCCACTTGGAGGCTTAGATGGATTAGTATTATTGCAAACTATTGGCGAAGTACGAAAAGATGTTAAAATATTAGCTAATAATATTTTATCAAATATTGATACAATTTCAGGTAATTTTATTCCAATTGATTTGTATTCATCGGGTCCAAAACGCAATCAACTTTTAGCAATCAAAAAATGTTTAGATGATGAAGAAGTTATAATTATATTTCCTGCTGGCGAAGTTTCAAGAATGACTGCAGGTGGTATCAAAGATAAAGACTGGTCACGAAGTGCATTATATTTTGCAAGCAAACATAATGCTCCTATATTGCCTATCTATGTGAAAGGCAGAAATTCACTACTATTTTATATTACTTCTATAATTAGCAATAAACTTGCAATGTTTCTTCTGCCAAGTGAGATGTTTAATAAAAAAGGAAAGACAATTCACATTACAGTTGGAGACCCAATTCCATCATCAGTATTGAGTTCTGGAGTTGTTAGTCAAAATTATATGACAAAACTTTTAAAAAAGCATACTTTTAGAATTGGAAAAAAGAAGGAAGGGATTTTTAAAACTGAAAAGACAATTATCCACCCTATTGAAACCAAACTAATCAGAAAAGAACTATACGAGTCACAATTATTATCTAAAACTAGTGACAATAAAATGATTTTTTTGGTTGATTATGGTTCTTCAAAAAACCTAATGAAAGAACTTGCAAGGCTACGTGAATATACATTTAGAAAAGTAGGCGAAGGGACTGGAGAAAGATATGACTCTGATAAATATGATAAAATATATAAGCATTTAGTACTGTGGGATGATAATACTCTTGATATAATTGGTTCGTACCGTATTGGGATATGTAGAGAAATATTAAATAATGAAGGTGTTTCTTCTATTTATAATCACAATCAGTTTGTTTTTGATGAACCTTTTTTAGAAATAATGAAAAATTCTATAGAGTTAGGTAGAAGTTTTGTTCAGCATAAATATTGGAAAACAAATGCCCTCGATTTGCTTTGGAAAGGACTTGGTGCATACATTTCAGAAAATCAAAATATAAAATATCTTTGGGGGGCTGTTAGTATTAGTGATTTTTATAATGATGAAGCTAAAAGTTTGATAATATATTTCTACAATAAATGGTATGGCACTACTAAATATCATACTAAAGCAAGGCACCCTTATGTTATTACTAAAAACAGACATAATGAATTAGTAGAAGTATTTTCGGAAGATACTTATGAAAAAGACTTTAAAGTTCTTAAGTATTCTTTAAAAAATCTTGGTTATACTGTTCCAATCTTGTTTAGAAGTTATACTGAGCTTTGCAAAAAAGGAGGCACAGAATTTATAGATTTTGGAATAGACGAAAATTTTGCCAATTCAATTGATGGTCTTATTCTTTTGGATTTGTCAATGCTCGAAAGTTCTAAAAAAGAAAGATATTTAAAAAGTGTGCAACAAATTGGGTAAGGGGAATATAAATTACAATTCCTCAAGTCTTTTTATTTCTAATCTTATTTCTTCAATTACTTCTTTATTTTGAATTACTTCTGATACACTATAAACAATAAATACATTGCCAAAATATTTGGAAGTAAAATCCTCAAAACTTGATTTCATTCTTTCAGATACAGAATAATTACCAAAATTTGATTTGGCTGTAACTGGCTTTATCTGAATTCCAAAAGCCCTTTTACCAACCCAACCAAGGTAATCAATATCTCCAGCATGATCAAGTTCAGAATCACTTTGAATAAATTCAACTTCCTTAAATTCTTTTACAAGATTATCTTCTATTACCGATTTTTCTCGGATATAACCATCATAAGTTCTATTAATAGTCAGGTTAATTATGTACTCTTCACAATCTTCTGGAGTAAGTTGATTAAATGATTCTGTCCATTCAGGAATTACAATTTCTGTTATTTTTGAATATAATCTTTCGCCAAGTTCTTTTAAACTTTCTAAAGTAATCTTATGTTGCCTTTTACCATCTGTTACAGCATTTTCAAAGTACCATTTTTCCCAATCATCAAAAGATTTAGGTTGGCATTCTCTGATAAGTGCCATAACTGCACCTACTTTATTTGGTCTTGATAATTGATAAGTTTGAGTAGCATAATTTAATACTTTTTCTTTTTTTCCAAATTCTTTTGAGTGTTTTTTCATTTATCTTCCAGAGCTATAAGAGCATAGTCTTGGCAAACCATTTGCTTTTCTCCATTCTTTTTCAATATGTTCAATATATAATGTAGATAACCCAATTATATAATATATTCTATATTCATAATTTTTGTGTTTTGATTCAGTTACATTAATTCCATTTCTAAAATAAAAAGTACTTAAAGGAGAAGAAGTTATATAAGTTATTTCACTACTATCTAAAGTTAAAGTTAACAAATCAGTTTTAATTTTTATTTGTTTCAAAGTACTTAATTTTGGACCTAATATAATTGGATCTAATATAAAAGGTACTTTTCCAGAAAGTGAACAGGCTTTCTTATGATGTGAACTTGATAAATGCTTGTAAATGTCAATACTTATTCCAGACCTACCTTCATGTTCAGTAGAAAACAAATGATTTGAAATTCTACCTCTTATATCATCTTTTGCAATTCCATTATAAATAACTTCACCTCCGTTAAATCCCATAGGTATTTTGTTTTTGTGAAAGTAATGATTGATAGGTTCATTTGTCCAAATCCAGTAACATCCACCGGCATGTCCTAATACAGGTACAATATTATTTAAATCCTGTCGATTTTTAATTTCTACAAAATCAACATTACTTAAGTTAAATTCTGGTATCTTAATTCCAATTATTGCTTTTTTAAATTTATTTTCTTCTTTTATCCAATTGTTATTGTACTTTATTTCAGACATTTATATTCTCTAATATTAAATTAAACTTTTCTTTATATTTAAAATCAAAGATACTGTCAACTTGTACTAATCCATTTTTAATTAAGTGAGCATTTAAAAAAGTCTTATTTTCCAAATATAAGTAACACATTAAATTGTTTTCAGAATCATATTTCACTTTGTCATATTTTAAATAAACTCTTTTACCTTTTGTCTTATCAATTAGGAAATCTGTTGCTTTACCATTAATTATTGGGTCTTCCTTTACCCCAATGAGCTTTACAATTAAATCATTACTTAATCTTACCTTTTCAGGACTTATTACGTCTTTTACTGTAAAAAATTCTTCTCTTGCCGAACTATCTTTATCTAATTTTGAACCAAATTGTAATTTTTTAATATCAATTTTTTTATCTAATACATGAGGATCTTTAAAGACATAAGGTAATTTTTGAATTTCATTATTAAAATCAATTCCTTTTTCATTTTGCTTTATAAACTCATAACTTGTACCTTCTAAATCATTTTGACTTATGTTCAATTTATCTTTAATAAAAGGTAAATAATCATGATTAATTTCAAAACCTACAGAGTTTCTATCTAATTTTTTTGAAGCTAAAGCTGTTGTACCACTACCTGCAAACGGATCTAAAATTGTTTCTTCTACAAAAGAAAACATTTTAATTAATCTTTTTGGAAGTTCTTCAGGAAACATAGCAATATGTCCATTTTGTCTTGCACCAGAAAAATTCCAATGACCTG
The DNA here is from genome assembly GCA_043743005.1 of Ignavibacteriota bacterium. Lineage (GTDB taxonomy): Bacteria > Bacteroidota > Ignavibacteria > Kapaibacteriales > UBA2268 > JAPLFM01. The sequence continues at coordinate 4,482 of JAYTXK010000213.1, read as the reverse complement.
CGAAATATGTGTTCCATTCTTCGGCAGTCATTTTTGATAATTCTTTTTGTTCTTTAGTATGCTTAGGAGGATCACCTAATTTTTTAAAAGTTAGAATAAATTCATAGTCAAGTTTTAAAATCCCATTCCGTGGGTATGGATATGAACCCATCTGAATTCCACCACCTGTAGTATTAGATGTAGTTACTTTTTGCCAAATGATGGCACCCATATAATCAAATCCTATGTTTTCACAGAATTTAATTATTTCCTCTCGAATAGGTATTACCTTATATCTTCCATAGTAAACGGCTCTTGCAAACTGATCACCTATATTTATACATAATCTACAGCCATTATGCAATACTCTGTAACATTCTTTCCATACTAAATTTAAGTTATTTATGTAGTTTTCATAGCTATCGTGGTAGCCAATTTGATTTTCTGTCCCATAATCTTTTAATTGCCAATATGGAGGTGAAGTAATAGCAAGATGTACTGAATTATCTTTTAATTCATCCATATTTCTGCTATCGCCATTTATTATTTTGTGATGTGTTTTCATATTGAATGCAATTTAATTAAATCAATTCAGATTTAATAAACAAAAATTTATATTCTTAAATTAAATCAATCCTATACTTAATCCTATCTAAATTCGTCTTAGCTTAGAATATTTATTAAATTATGAATAAAATTCAAAATGCCCTATTATATTTATGATAGTAAAAATATTTACTATAATGTTTTTGACAATAAAAAAAAAGAAAATCTACTACTGCTTCACGGTAATTGTGTTTCCCACAAAATGTTTCGTTCCGAAATTAAATATTATAGCCAGTTTTATAATGTAATTGTATTTGATTACCCAGGCATTGGCTTATCTGAAAGAATTGAACAATTCAGAGATGATTACTGGAATTATAATGCAAAATGCTGTATTGAAATCCTTGATATGCTTAAAATCAAGTGTATAAAGGCAATTGGCACAAGTGGTGGTGCATTAACTGGACTGAATGTTACTGCACTTGACCCAAATAGATTTGTTGCTTTTGTGGCTGATAGTTTTATGGGATTTGGTTTAACTCTTGAAGATTCCCTTACAATTGGCAGAAGAAGAAGAAAAGCAAAAACCGCACTTTTGCAAGTAGCTTTTTGGAAAGATATGATTGGCGAAGATTGGTCATCAGTCGTAGATCAAGATATAGACCTAATGGAAAGAGTTGGCTCTAAAAGGCTTTTAACAATTCACGGTGATTTATCCAAAGTGTTAACCCCAATATTATGTGTTTCAGCTGAAACTGATGAACTAATTCCAAATACTCCAGACAAAGTAAAAGCTGTTGCTGACAAATTACCAAAGTCAAGAAATGTAGTTTATGATTATGGCAAGCACCCTTTTATGATTACTCAAAAGCCTGAATTTCGCAAGTTAGCCTTAGAATTTCTAAATGAATTTAAATAATGTTTAAAGACTACAAACAATATTTTTCATCTGAAAAAGAACATTTGTGGAAACGCAATTTATTTGTGCTAGCCTTAGCTCAATTTATAGCAATGGTTGGAATGACTTCTTGTATCCCATTTCTTCCACTTTATGTGCGAGAACTTGGAATTACTAATCTTGCTGATGCAAAGATTTGGAGTGGTTACGTAATGGGAGCTGCTACTTTCTCAGGGGTAATCTTTGCTCCACTTTGGGGATATATTGGAGATAAGTATGGTAGGAAAATGATGAATGTGCGAGCTGCTGCAGGATTGACAGTTACTATTATACTTATGGGATATGTTTCAAATGTTTATGAATTGGTTGCAAGTAGATTTTTACTTGGTGCTTTGAGTGGAATTATTGCCTCTGCTCTTGCTTTTGTAAGTGCCAATACTCCAAGTGATAGAAGTGGGTTTGCAATTGGTGTATTGCAAAGTTCCCTATCGGCAGGCAGCATTATTGGTCCTTTTATTGGTGGTACAATTGCTGATAGAAGTGGAATAAGGTCAGTGTTTATAATCATTGGTGTTCTTTGTACTATCAGCACTTTACTAATAATCTTTTTTCTCAAAGAAGATAAATATGAAGTAAGCAATAGAAAACAAGTTAGCATTAATGATAATATTAAATTTATTTACCAAAATAAACAATTAGTAATACTAATGCTATTAATAATATTTGCTCAAGCAGGTATCCAACTTACTATGCCAATATTTGCCTTTTTTGTAGAAAGTTTGCAAGCTCCCAAATCACATCTTGCTACAATTACAGGGTCTTTATTTGGTACTGTTGCTCTTTTTTCAATTATGTTCGCTCCAATTTGGGGTAGAAGAAACGATAAAAAAGACTGGAGAAAAACAGTTTTTGTATCTACATCAATTTGTGCTTTATTTTTAATGCTACATATTATAATGCCCGAATATCACTACCTTTTTCCTTTGCGTATAGTGTTTGGAATTTTTGTAGCAGCTATTATTCCTTCACTATATAGTGCAATTAATAAGCAAGTGCCAAGTGAAAGCAAAGGTGGAATAATGGGAATTGCATCAAGTGCGAATATGTTTGGAACTTTTGCAGCCTACCTTTCATCAGGATATATTGCATCATTTTTTGGCATAAACGCCACTTTCATTGCTTCAGGCTTATTACTATTATTTGTAGCATTTATAGCTAAAATTAATATAGAAAAGTGAGAAGCTTAAGTTTTTGGGCTTGGGGTTATAATAATTATGGACAATTGGGTGACGGAACAAATCATTACATGCTAAAGCCAATACAAATAGGAATTGATAAAGATTGGAAATCAATTTCAGCAGGTGTTGATAATACGTTAGCAATCAAGCAAGATGGTACACTTTGGACTTGGGGCAATAATGAAAAAGGTCAATTGGGAGATGGAACGAATGATAGCAAGAAAAAACCAACTCAAATTGGTTTTGCATATTATTGGAAATCTATTTCGGCAGGTGCTAATCATACAACAGCAATATGGTTAGGAAGAAAACCCTTACACACGAATATTAATAATGAAAATGAGGAAATATTGCTCACTAATTCTAATATAAACAACATTCAATTAATTCCAAACCCAGCAAATTCAGAAGTCTCGATAATTAGTAATTTTGATAATGAAATAAATAATGCTTTTTTAAAAATATATAATATGTTGGGTATTTTGGTTTACGAGCAAATTATAAATTCAAACACAAATACAAAGTAAATAATAAATTCTATTAATTTATCTAATTTTTTAAATGGAACTTACAATATAACTTTTCAGTCAAATAATTTTATGCTTCATAATGTATTAAAGGTCTTGAAGTAAAAAGATAATTACATTAATTTATATTTAAAAAACTTGTAGCTCCAGAAATCACCAAACTTTTGACTCCTCTCCTGGGTTTAAATAGTTAGAGAAGATATAAATACTAAAGTATTACAAAGTTTCTTTAATCTTTGAATATTAACAGAAGTTTAGCCTTATGAAAGGAATCTATTCAAAAAACTTGGAAGAGCCGATTAACAAAGTTTAATTGAATTAGAAATGGAATTTAATAAAGTAATTATATTTATTGTAGAAAAAAGATTTTTTAATAAAAAAGGATTGCCAAATTGACAATCCTTTTATTATTTGCAAGTACAAAAGAAGGGACTCGAACCCTTACGGAGTTGCCTCCACTGGATTTTGAATCCAGCGCGTCTACCAGTTCCGCCACTCTTGCAAAATTTGTATCATAATTTAAAATTAAAAAGCTATTTTAAAAAGAAAGCAAGATTACTCTTGCTTAGTTCTTACTTAAAATGTGGGATGTGAGGGATTCGAACCCCCGACCCCCTGCTTGTAAGGCAGGTGCTCTGAACCAGCTGAGCTAACATCCCATATAAGGAATACAAATTTAAGGTTTTTTTCTGAATTAGCAAAGGAATATTTTGTTAATATGATATTCAAATATATTGTTTATTAAATATTGATTTTAAATTTTAAATATTAAATTAAGAATAATAATAATAATAATTTAATAAAGTGAAAATAATACTTGACTTATGTGTATAATATACATATATTTGTATTGCTAATATGTAACATTACAATATTATATATGTATTTTATACATTTTTATAATATGGTTACATATATAAAATACATATAGTATATTTATTTATCAACTACTTAATAGGTTTGCAAATGAAAAAATCAATTAAAAAAGCTCTAAGTGAGTTAAACATTTTTTTCAATCTTAATTTTATAGATTTAGATGAAGAAATAAAATATTCTTATATAAACATAATATTCAAAAATCTGTTTGAAATATTAGAATCTATAAATGCTCTGCCTAAAGAAATTACAAAGGATTTGGAATTTACAACTTTCGATTATCTTGAAAGATTTTATTTTAATGAGAATAAACTAATAGGTGAATGAAATGATTGCTTTATCACAAAATGAATTTAATATATATAATCAAATAGAATTGGAAGATTTAAATTATGAACTAAAACTTTTAGCCGATGTA
>JAYTXK010000212.1:0-10498 GCA_043743005.1 Ignavibacteriota bacterium | reverse complement strand
TATATAAAGTAAATAAAGATAAGTATGAATTAGCAATAAGTTTTGCACCAATTGGACAAAATGGTAAAGGTGGTCATTCTCACAATGATAAACTTTCATTTTGCTTAAATGTGGGTGATGAACAAGTAATTGTAGATGCTGGCACTTATTGCTATACAAGTATTGGAAATCTTAGAAACATATATCGTTCAACTGATTCACATAATACACTAATTATCAATGGCTTAGAACAAAATACTTATGTTAATTTTGAAAAAGATGATTTATTTTGGATAAAAGAAGAGAAAGCAAAAGTAAAAGTTATAACTGCAAATGATTTTACATTTATTGCAGAGCATAATGCTTATGGAATGCCTTATAAAAGAGCATTTTTGTTTAATTCTAATGCAATTATATGTAAAGACTTATACGAACTTAATAAAAGTAAAAAAGTTAACTTTCACTTAGCTCCTGATGTTTATATTGAAAAACAAATAAATGAAAAATGTTTACAACTTAGCACTAAGTTAAACAAATATACACTTAACATTGATAATGGTGAATTTGAAATTGATTCGTATTTTTATAGTCCAAATTATGGACAAAAAATTAAAGCAACTAAAATATCTGTAGTTTTTGAAAGTAAAGAACTTAATTGGATGCTTGAAATAAAATGAATATTCAAGATAATATTGGAAAAATAACTTGGTCTTTTTTAGATAAGTTTATTGTAATTCTTTTTGGATTTGTAACTCTTATTCAAATGAAGCATTTAGACCCAATAGAATTTGGATATTATGCTTCAATTTTGGTTTTAGTTAATTATATTCTTACTTTAAGTGATTCCTTTGCATTACAAGGACTTATACAATTTGCTGGCAATAAAGATGATATTAAGAAAATTAATCTAATCTCTATTTTACTTCATATAACTATTGTAATAGTTTTGCCAATTATCATAGTTCTAATTCAAATATCAATAAGTAAATTGAATGGAAACAATTACTTAGATAATTTCATTTATTATTTACCAATAATGACTTTAGTTTCTCTACCGAGAGCATTTACTTTAAAATTATTAGTTAGAGATTTGAGGTTCAAAGATTTCTTTTTAGTAAATTTTATTTTCTTTTTTGTACAAACAGTACTCTTCTTTTTTCAAATTAATACTAATAAGAAATTCGATGCTGTAAATATGATTCACTTTAATATATATGGTTCAATTTCAAGTTCATTATTTTCAATTTATATTACTAGAAAATCTTTAATATTTTCAAAAGAAGGTAATATGTCTTGGCGAGAATATATCAAGTTTGCTACTCCAATGACTTTAACATCATTTTTTCATTCAATACCTAAATTTTTAGATTTGTTTATTTTAGGTATTACTTTAAATCCTCAAATTGCTAAATTAGTAATTGGAACATATTCTTCGGCAAAGACTTTATTTAGAATATTTGAGCAAGCGTTAGAAGCATCTTACGGGTTGATTTATCCAGCTGCAATTCGCAACATATCAAAAGGTAATAATGAAGGACTAATTTCTCTTTTTACTAAGGCAGTCTCATTTATTTTTGTTTTGTTTTTAGGTTCATTCTTAATTATGGAATTAGGCTTAACTCATTATGTTTTTCAATACTTACCTACAAAATATGCACCAGCAATAGGTCAATTTAATTTAATGTTAATTGCTGTTCTATTTTTGCCATTTGGTTTAGTTTCTATAATTATAACTGCCTCTGGTAAACCTAAAATTACTCTTTATATTGTTGCAATTTCATCTATTGCATCATTAATTACATTTTTTGTAACTGGATTAATGCAAAAAACAGAATTAATACCTTTGGGTATAATAGTTTATTATGCTATTTTTGGAGGACTTTCTTTTTATTATTTTAAAAGAAATTATGGATTTCCAATTTCAAGACTTTTTAGAGCCTTAGGTGATACCAAAAATTTCATTTTCAAGAGATTTAAATGAATTTGATAGATAGATATATTTTAAAGCAATTTATTAGTACTTTAGTATTTTCAATTTTGGCATTGTATGTAATTTTTCTTGTTGTTAGTATGTTAGAAAACTTAGATAAATTTTTAGATGCAGGGGTAAATTCAACTATTATCATTAAGTATTATTTGTATTATTTCCCTGAAATCCTTAAATTACTAACTCCAGTAGCAATGTTACTTGCAACATTATTCTCAATAGGAAGACTTGCAAGTTTGAACGAAATAACTGCTATGAGGACAGGTGGATTAAGCCTTTATAGATTAATGCTTCCCTTATTGATTTTAAGTATTGCACTTAGCTTTGGACAACTTTATTTCAATGGTTGGATTGTACCAAAAGCAATTGAAAAAAAACTATTTATTGAACAAAAATATCTTAAAAAAGCTATTGAATTTGGAGGACCAATTTATAATTTATACCTAAGGGATAGTCCAAATTCAAATTTGAATATGCAATATTACAATGCAGACATAAAACTTGGCAATAAAATTGGTATAGAATATTTTAGTGATAATATTAGTCCAAGAATGATAAAAAGAATTAGTGCTGAAACTCTTACATGGGATTCATTAACTCTTAAATGGAAATTAATCGATGGTTTTATTAGAAATTATGATATTAAAAATAGACAAAAAGTATTTATTGAAAAATTTGATACTTTAGAAGTAAAGTTAAATTTAAAACATGATCAAATCAAACAAATGAAAAAAACTATTGCTGAAATGAATTATAGTGAAGTATTTAATTACCTTCAAACACTTAAGCAAGGTGGTAGGGAAGTTACAAAGGAAATGACAAGTTTTTATGGTGATTTTGCTTATCCATTTGCTAATTTTATTGTAGTATTATTTGTTGTACCATTCGCTTCTATTAGGAAAAAGGGTGGTGTAGCAGTTCAAATTGCTGCTGCTTTAGTTATAGCATTTTCTTATTTGATTTTTACAAAAGTTAGTCAAACAATTGGCACTTCTGCAAATTTAAGTCCTGAGCTATCTGGTTGGGGAGCAAACATAATTTTTTTTATTGGTGGTTTAATTAATTTACTTAGATCTAAGGCTTAAAATGGATAAAATAGACACACTTTCCACAATTGCTGGAAGGAAATTAATTCAGAAAATATATTATGAATTAAGATTTGAAAGACAAATTTCAGGTTTCAGAACTTTAATTATGTGTTTTAGGTTATGTACTTATGAAAGGGAACTAAGCAAATATACAAAATCAGGATTTACACTTTTACATCCTTTAGGTTTCTGGGCTGGTTCATCACTTTGGATGGAAGAAATTGTGAATAGATTTTATTATTCAACAATCAACTCATTTGTTTATCTCGGTGCTGCATTAATTCTATTATTAGTTGGTGTTAGAAAATATAGCTCAATTATTTCAGATGATTTAGTTATTTCTGGGATTGTATTTGAATCACTTATGTTAGTATTTATGTTTATATTAATGCTATTTTCTCCAAATGAAGACATAAATAATGATAATGTATTTGAAGAAAGTGCAGAAAAAGAATTATTAAATGAAATTGGAGAGATTGGAAGAGATTTTGCAATGGTTGTTGTTCAATTAGAAAGTATATCAAGTTCATTGAAATTTTTAAATGATAGACAATTTGAACTAATTAATAAAATGGATCAAATCGCTAAAAATCAAGCTGATACAATTGCACCTAATCCTGAAATGCTATCAATTATGAAAGAAACTAATTCTTCCCTTAATGAATTTAAAAGTAGCATTGATGATTTGAATAAAGCAGCATTAAAAATTAAAACAGAAGAAATCAAACTTGAATTGAGAAATGAGTTGGATAAAATTTTTGTTAATAAACTTACTCAATAATGAATAGTTATAAGAGAAAAAAAAGGGTTGTTGAAATTTATTTTTTGCTGTATCTTGCAGCTCTTATTTTACTATTGCCTAATAAAGACACAAATCGCAAATTAAATAGCGAAAATATAAATTCTCAATCTTATGAAATACCATTTCAGCTTCAATCTGAAAAAACTGCACTAACTTGTAAACTTAAAAAAACAAAAAACGGTTCTGAAATTATTTCTATGGACTCGATAAATCAAATATTTTGGAGAGGTGATTTGTCTGAAATCCAATTTGAATTTATTGTAGAAGATTTATCTCAGAGGCTAAAAGTAAGTTTGACTAAAAACAATTCTAATTCAAAATATTTTAAAATATATGAAAATACCAAAGATCAAGAAGCCTCTTTTGTTTGGAGACCAAACACTAATGAAATCTTAAATAAAACATTTCTTGTAAAAGTAATAGCAAAAGGTGTTTCAAAATATAATAATAAACAAATCACATTAAAAACTCAATTTAGTTTGAATATTTATTTTGAAGATGAAAATCCAAATTTTCCTAATTCAGATTTAGCATTAGTAAATAATCAGTTGCCTGGTGATAACCAAAATATTCAATCTCAAAATAAAAATTTTCAAAATTCTCAGATTAATCAAAACTCAATAGAATTAAGACCAGAGAATTTTGAACTTAAAACTGTTGCATATACAAAATGGACAAATTATATACTGGTTAATGGCATCAATCCTAAAACTGATTTACAGAGAAACCCAATTATTACTTACCAATCTGAAAATGGTGCTGGTGGTTATGCCAAATATTTAGATTCAAAAGATAATGGTATTTATATTTCTGGTATATCTCCTTCATTTGGAATAATGAAAGTAAAAATTGAAATTGTGTCTCAAATGGATAAAAAATCATACTCAACTGAATTTATTGTAAAACCGTCAACAATATCTCAACCAATTTATGATAGAATAATGTACCCATATAAGAGTTATAAAATTGTTCCAAATTTACCTATAATTCAAAATCAATTAACTAAAGCAATTATTAAAGAGGGTAATTCAATTAGGTCAACTTCTTATGGCAATAGTGAATTAATTTTTAATACAAATATTTCAGACACTGGAAAATCTTTTAAACTTGAAAGATATATAGATAATGATTTGTTTGACCAAACTTATGAAATTCAAGTTAAAAGTTATCCAAATCCGATAATTTATTCAACTGAAAAAGATTTTAAAAATGATAACTTAATTCTTGTAAAAACTAAGTCTTTTGGTTTGCATAATGGAAAGAAAAATGAAATTATTGCATTAATTATTAGTGATAATAGAATTGCTCAAAGAGAACTTAGAGGTAAATATAAAGAAGAAAATGAGATTATTTTTCAAACTTTTGAACTTAATTTACAAAAAGTAAATAGTGATGCTTCGTTTACAATTCAAGCAAAAGATTTTAGAGCTTATTTATCATCTGTTCGTCGTTTTCCATAAAATATTAAGGAACTAATTTGTCAATTAAAATATTCATTTCAGCTGGAGATCGCTCTGGAGATGCTCACGCTTCAAGATTAATGTTTTATTTAAAGAAACATAATCCTAATGTTTCTTTTATTGGAATTGGTGGACCAATGATGGAAATGCAAGGCTTGAAATCAATAGTTAGTTTAAAGGATATTTCTGTAGTCGGTTTTTGGGAAGTTGCTAAAAAATATTCATTTTTTAAAAAATTATTAGAGCAATCAAAAGGTCTTATAAAATCTGAAAAAGTTGATATGTTTTTACCAATTGATTATCCTGGATTTAATTTAAGACTTGCTAAATTTTCAAAAGTAAATGGAACTAAAGTAGTTTATTATATTGCACCACAGCTATGGGCTTGGGGTGAAAAAAGAGCAGATAATTTAAAAGAAAGTATTGATAAACTTTTGCTTGTATTTCCTTTTGAAGTTGATTTCTTTCAAAAATATGATATTAATTCAGAATTTGTTGGTCATCCTCTTTTAGATGATCCTAATCTTCAAGCTAATTTTAAAAAATTTAATGAAAGAGAAAAAACAATTGCATTTCTTCCTGGCAGTAGAATTCAAGAATTAAAAAGACATCTGCCAATTATAAATAAAGTTATTAATCTAACTAAAAAAGAACTTAAAGATTATAATTTTGTAATTGCAAAACCTGAAGAATTAAGTAACTCTATATTTGCAAGATATTTAGATAATTCAAATTTAAACTTAAATTCAAATAGTAGAGAATTAATGCAAAGTTCAAAATTTGGTTTAGTAAAAACTGGAACTTCAAATTTAGAAGCTGCTCTTTGTGGAATGCCTTATGCAATGTTTTATAGAACTTCTTTACTTACTTATTTGATTAGTAAAAATCTAATAACAATGCCTTACATTTCTTTAGTTAATATTTTACAAAACAAAGAAATTGTAAATGAATTTATTCAACAAAATGCAAATCCTAAATTACTTTCTAAACATATTGTTGAAAACATAAATAATGTTGAAAAATGGAATAAAATTCAACAAGATTTCCAAAGTATAAGGTTTCAACTTGGGGATAAAGGTGCTTCAGATAGAGCAGCAAAAATAATAACAAAAGAATTAAATAATTGATATTAAAAAATATAATATATTATATATTTACCAAAATTGTTTTGTTGATTTCATTTACTTGGAGAATTAACATTAAAGGAAATATTTCAATAAAATGTGGAATAATTGCTTTTTGGCATACTGATATGCTTCCTATGTGGAAATACTTTGGAAAACTTAGGTCTGTTGCAATAATTAGTAAAAGTAATGATGGTGAAATTCTAACAAATATAGTCAAAGCTTGGAATGTTGAAGTTATTAGAGGTTCATCAGCTGATGGTGGTAAAGAAGCATTAAATAGTATGATTGAAATAGCTAAAGAAAAATTAATATTAATTACTCCAGATGGTCCAAAAGGTCCTAAATATTTAATGAAAGCTGGCACTGTGGTTACTTCATTAAAAGCAAATGTACCGATAATTTTGTGTAAAGCAAATATTCATTCAAAATTTGTTTTTAAAAAAAGTTGGGATATGTTTCAATTCCCATTACCATTTTCAAAAATAGACATTGTAATTTCTGAACAAATAAAATTTAAATTTACAGAAGATAGAGAGTTGATAAATAATTACATTTTGGAATTGCAAGAAAAACTAATTAATCTGAATGCTTAAAATATTTTCAAAAATATATGAATATTTTATCAAGAGAAGAAATTCTAATTTTGATAATGGAAATATTGCAATTTTTAAAGCTAAAGCTAAAGTAATCAGTGTTGGAAATATTAGTATTGGTGGCTCAGGTAAAACACCAATTGTAATTGCAATAGCTAAATATTTAATAAGTAAAGGAAAAAAAGTTGCAATAGTTGGCAGTGGATATAAAAGAAGAAGTAAAGGATTAATTATAGTTTCCAATTATAATAAGATTTTATCAGATGTTGGTATGTCTGGTGATGAAATGTATTTAATCGCTCAGTCTGTTCCTAATTCTGTAGTTATTGCAGATAAAAGAAAAGTTGATGCAGTAAAATATGCTGATGAATTTTATAATCCTGATATAATAATAATTGATGATGGATTCCAACATAGGTATGTATATCGTGATATTGATTTAGTTATTATTGATAGAAGAACAAATGAAGAATCATATACTTTGCCTTATGGTAGATTAAGAGAGCCAATCGAATCAATTCAAAGAGCAGATGCAATAATTCTAAGAGATGAAATTGAAATTGGTCAAAGGTTTAAAGATAATTTTGAAAACAAGCCAATAATTAAATCAAATACTATCTTAAAACAAACTTATTTTTTAAATAATCAAGAAAAGTATTTCATAAAATCTGAAAAGTTATCAATAATTACAGTTTGTGGGCTTGCATTACAAGATAATTTTCTTAAATTTGTTACTGATTTAAAGTTTAATATAGAATATAGTTTTAATTTTAAAGATCATTTTAAATATAATTCTAAAAGTATTAAACAATTAATAAAAAAATGTAAGCAAATTAATGTTAGATTGTTAATTTCTACAGAGAAAGATGCTGTTAAATTAATTGATTTTATTCAAGAATTTGAAAATGAAAAAATTGAAGTTTTAGTTTTACCAATTGCAATTGAATTTAATCCAAAAAACGAATTATTTAAGCTAATAGATGAATTATATAAATAAACTTTTAATACTTTTTGTTATCTTAATGACACTAAACCTAAGTTGTTCTAATAATAAAACATTGAAAATAGCAATTTCCAAAGCTAGTGGTTCTGCTTCTTATGCAAATTATCCAAATTGGCTAAAAAAAGTAAATCCAGAAATTGAAATAATTGACTTTCATAATATTTCACAAGATTCTGCATTGAAAATTTTGCTTGAATGTGATGGTTTGCTTTTAAGTGGTGGACCAGATGTGCATCCTGGTAGATTTGGAAAAGCAGAAGACACAAGTGCTTGTTCAATAGACTTAGTAAGAGATAGTGTTGAATTTAAAGCTATTGAAATTGCACTCAAAAACAAGATTCCAATTCTGGGAATTTGTAGAGGTGAGCAAATTCTAAATGTACATCTGGGTGGTAGTTTGATAATTGATATTCCTTCTAATTCAAATATTATCAAACAATCTTCAAAAATATTGCATCAAAATAAAGAAATATCTGGAGATACTCGTCATAAGGTTAGAATTACTGAATCAAGTTTATTATATCGTATTTCAAATACTATTTTAGCAGATGTTAATAGTAATCATCATCAAGCAATTGATAAAGTAGCATCTGATTTGTATGTATCTTCAAGAACTGAAGATGGTTTGGTTGAATCAATTGAATGGAGTAATCCTGCAGGTAAATCTTGGTTATTAGCTGTGCAATGGCATCCTGAAAGATTAGAAAATGATAGCAAACTTTCAATACCAATTGCAAAAGAATTTCTAAAGCAAGCAGAAATATTTAAAAATGGAAGAAAATAAAAGTAGAAAATGAAACATTGGCCTGTACCCGATAGTTATTTTGATGAAATTCCAAGGAATGGATCTCCCGGCTCTTTCTGGGAAGATAGAAATGATAGATTTCATTGTGGAGTTGATTTGTATGCTCCTTCCAGCTCTCCAGTAGTCGCTATTGACGGTGGTAGAATTCTTGATATTGGTAAATTCACTGACGAAAACGAAAATACTTATTGGAATAATACTTTTTATATAATAGTAAAAAGTTCTGAAGGTATTATATATAAGTATGCTGAATTAGTATATAGTGAAGTAAAATTAGGTCAAGTAATTATACCAGGTCAAATACTTGGGAATGTTGGTAATGCTATTAATACAGAAAAAGTTACTTCTAAAGATCCATTTTATATTAGAGAATTAGTTTATAAAAACCAACCTTCAATGCTTCATCTTGAAATTTACAAAGCTCCAATTATGGAAGTAAAACCATATTCTGCAGGTAATTTCTTAGGAAATTATAGACCAAGCTCTCTTTTAGATCCAAATATATATTTAGTTGGAGTAACTAAAAATAAAAAGCAGAGTTTTATTTTTTAATTAAAGAATCCTTTGTAAGTTCTATTGAGACTGAATTAATGCAATATCTAAGTCCAGTAGGTTGTGGTCCATCTTCAAAAACATGACCTAAGTGACCACCACAATTTGTACATACTACTTCTGTTCTTGTCATTCCATGAGAAGTATCTTTTATTTCAGTTATTTTACCATTGTCGATAGCTTCATAAAAGCTGGGCCAGCCACAATGTGAATCAAATTTAGCATCAGATTTGAAAAGTTCTGCACCACAAGCTGCACATTTATACATACCATTTTCGGTAGTAGTTGTATATTTCCCAGTAAATGGTCTTTCTGTACCTTTTAATCTCAAAACTTCATATTGCTCTGGAGTTAATATTTTTTTCCATTCAGCTTCTGTTTTATTAACATTAAGTTCCATTTTTTTATCCTTTGATTTGTCTTGTGCAATTGCTTTGTTATCTAAAATTCCTGTATCTATTAATTCAAAAGCTAATATAATTGTTAAAGCTATTAGTACAAATGATACTTTAATTTTTTTTGATTGATTTATACTCATCAATATTCTCCTACATTAATAAACGAAAAGAATTAATACTAATTGTTAATTTTACTTATAAAGTTTGTTTTGAACTATGAAATCAAAGATAATTGCTGATAAAAATTCATTAGTATTTATTTTGTTTTTAAATGATTCTCTTATTTTTGATGCAGATATTTCAAAAAGTTCAGTATGAATTATAATTGGCTGTTTGTTTTTCAAACTTAAATTTGAAATTATTTCATTATTCAATTCAAAATCAGGTCTTTTTGCAATACACAGTTGAGCATTACTCAAAATATCTTTGTAATCTTTCCAATGAATAAAATTCTCAGCTTGGTCTCCACCAATTAGTAGAAATAGATTATTATCGATATATTTTTCTTTTAAAAATAAAACAGTATCAATTGTAAAAGAAGTTTGAGCTTTTTTAATTTCAAAATCTAAAGTTTTAAATTTGGGATATTCACTTATTGCCAAATTTACCATTTTTAATCTTATTTCAGGTTTAATAATATCAATTTCATTTATTCTAAAAGGTGAAATAAACACTGGAACAAAATAGCATATATCCAATTTAAG
>JAYTXK010000211.1:0-7450 GCA_043743005.1 Ignavibacteriota bacterium | reverse complement strand
ATATAAATTCTAAACAAATTGATACATTAAAAAACAAATTTAATTTAGATAAAGCTCATAATATTGTAACTTTTAAAAATAGCTTATATACTCTAAATAAGAATATTTTGTATAAATCAACAGATTATGGAAACACTTGGGATAACTTAGGAATATTAGAAAATTCAAGTCTTTTTGTTTCAAATAATAATTTATATAATTCAAAAAATGATTCTATTAATGGTAATGGAATTAATTTAATTTCAATAGATGGCTTGAGTTTTAACTTTGAAAACAAAAGTAATTTAAAAACAAAAAGCTATATAGAAAAGTTTCAGATTGAAAATATTCTTGATATTGATTCCAATTTAACAATTTCCGTTGGAAAAGATAAAACAATATTCAAATCATCAGATAATTCAAAATCTTGGGATTTGGTATCTAATTTAATTAGAAAAATCTCTTATAGTTCACGTGTGAATTTTGGGAATAAGGATTT
Source organism: Ignavibacteriota bacterium (assembly GCA_043743005.1). Classification (GTDB taxonomy): domain Bacteria; phylum Bacteroidota; class Ignavibacteria; order Kapaibacteriales; family UBA2268; genus JAPLFM01. Next base: position 6,972 of record JAYTXK010000211.1, on the reverse strand, counting down.
AGGGCTTTTATCCACTGATTTCAAACAATTTTTTAAAACATCAAATGGTGGTTCCACTTGGTTACCATCTAAATTAAATCAAAAAAAATATATAAACAATAGCATAACTTTTACTGGATATAACTATTTAGATAGTAATGGGACTTATTTTTACCTATATCAAAGTATGAATTTTGACTCTGCACAATTTACAAATAATGTTCTTTACACTTATGATACATGTAATACTTTTAAATCAAATTCAATTGTAATTGGGGTAGGAACTATAATTTCAAAAATTAATAAATTAAATGGGATAGCTTATTTTACAATTAGAGACAGATGGTATAATAATAATTATTCAATATTATATAATACAGATTTGAATTTCAAAGAAATAAATTACCATAATTACGATTCACTTATTATTTATGGTGTTTATCAAAATAATGATAATAATTTAGAGATGATTTGTAATGAAGCTAAATATTATAGAGAGGTTCCTAAGATAATAGATCACTCCCTAGCTTTTTATGATAGTGCAAAAGTCATTATAAAAGTATCAAAAGATAATGGTAAAACTTGGGAGAATAAAATTGTATTTCCTGAATTAAATAAATTTAGAGTAGTTGACTATTTAACATTTAATAATAAACTATATTTTCTAACTAAAAAAGCAGAATGTAGTTTCTCATATTCATTACTTGGATATACGAATGATTCACACACATACTTATATGAAGTAAATAATGACCAATATAAATTAATTCATACATTTAATGATAGTACTGTAAGTTCAATTGTTAATATTAGTGGAAAATTATATTATTTTAGTACAGGAATTGTTTACTATCAAAATGGAAATAATGAATGGACTTCTCAAGCATTTTCTTCTTATATAGGTAATACTTATAACCCATTGTATAAATTTGATAATTATCATTATGTTGCGATCACTAGCTTGCAAAGCCCTGATAAACAATTTCAAAACATCTATAAATACATTGATGAAACTCCAAATACTTCTGTCGAATCGCAAATTGAAGAAATGACTGATTTAGTAACTTTAGATCCAAGCCCACTTCCAGCAAATACTTTTACTAAAATAGGTATTATTTATAGCCCACTATATAAATTTGAACTTGCTAATATTGAAATATTTGACTTATATGGAGTAAAAGTAAAAAGTAAGTTAAACACTAATATAAGAGAATTTGATTATATGAGAGGTGAGATTACTATTCAAACTCAAGATTTATCAGATGGCATTTATTTTATTAAAATATCTCATGGCGTTTCTACTAAATACGTAAAAATATTAGTTAGTCATTAGAAAACAAGAAAGTGATTTTTGAAGTAGGTTTTACGTCCCTATCCAGACGTGGAGAGGGAAAGAGGATGAGGTCAGGAATGGAGTTTGCAATGCAAGTACCAAACCCTTAACTCCTCATTTGTGGGTCAATTGAACATTTGGAGTTAAGTAAAAGTAATTCAAAATTATTTTTTAGCTGTAATTTTTTTTACTTTTATAATAATTTAGTAATATGTTATTAAAATTTTCTGAATTTGTGTTTTGAATATTAGGTAAAATCTTTTTGGCAAGCTCTTTACCTATTTCTACTCCCCATTGGTCAAAAGAATTTATTTGCCAGATTACTCCTTGCACAAAAACTTTATGTTCATAAATTGCAATTAATTTGCCTAAAGTTTTAGGATTTAATTTGTTGATTAAAATTGAATTAGATGGTCTGTTTCCCTCAAATATCTTATGATTTATCAAACTATCATCAATATTTGGATTATCATTTATAACTTCTTCCCTTGATTTTCCAAAAGCCAATGCCTCACTTTGAGCTAAAAAATTAGCAAAAAGTAAATCATTCATTTCATTATCATTGTAATTTGAATTTACTTCAGCAATAAAATCAACAGGTACAATTTCCGAACCTTGATGGATCAATTGAAAAAATGAATGTTGTGAATTTGTACCAGAATTTCCAAATATCACTCCAGAAGTAGCATAATCAATTTTTTCACCATTTTTATTTGTAGTTTTGCCATTGCTTTCCATTTCTAATTGTTGCAAATAAGTAGGGAAATTATTTAGCAATTGAACATAAGGAATAATTGCTTGAGATTTGTAATTTAAAAAATTTGTATTCCAAATACCAATTATTGCCAAAATTACAGGTATGTTATTCTCAAAATCACAAGTAAAAAAATGTTCATCAATTTCATTTGCACCATTTAGCATTTCAATAAAATTATCCCAACCAATTTGAATTGCAATAGATAAGCCAATAGCAGACCAAAGAGAAAATCGTCCACCAACCCAATCCCAAAACTCAAATATTTTGTTTTCACTAATGCCAAATTCTAAGCAAGAATTAATATTTGATGAGAGTGCTACAAAATGGAATTTAGTTGAGCTTTCATCATTGAAATAAGAATTAATCCAATTTTTTGCTTTTAAAGCATTTGCCATAGTTTCTTGAGTAGTAAAGGTTTTACTTGCAATAAGGAATAAAGTTTCTTCTTGTTTTAGATTTTTTAGATTTAATTCAATATCAGCTGGATCAACATTTGAAACAAAATGCACTTTAATATTTTGATTATGATAAAATTTTAGTGCTTCACATACCATTTTAGGACCCAAATCAGAACCACCAATTCCAATATTAACAATATTTTTAATTGATTTCCCAGAGAACCCTTTCAAATTTCCTGTATGAATAGTTTCAACTAAGGATTTCATATTATCTAAAACATTTAAAATGTCTTTTCCAATTAAATGTTCATCAAACTTATAATTATTTCCTTTGATTTTTCTTAATGCAGTATGTAATACAGCTCTTTTTTCGGTGAAATTTATTTTTTCACCTGCTTGCATTTTATTTATATATTCTTCTAAATTTAATTCTTTTGTAAGATTAATTAATTCATTAAATATCAACTCATTAATGCCATTTTTTGAATAATCAAGTAATATATCATCTATTTGAATTGAAAATCTACTGTTGTTTTTAGAATTATTAATAAAAATCTCTTTAAGTTTTAATACATTTATCTCTGATTTATAAGTCATTAATTTTTGCCAAGATACTAACTCTGTTAATTTCATTATTATAATTTTTAAAAAATGATTATATTACTACTTGCAAAATACCAAAAACTTTTTTTATATAATAACAATTTTTATGTAACATTTTGTAACATTTTGAGTTATTATATAAGTTAATGTATAAAAATTTAATATTTAATTTATAGAGTTAGGAAGTAATATATATGAAGTCGTTTTTTTTACTAATTTTTATGTTTTCTTTTGTATTAATAAGAGCTGAAAATCTACCTAAAGTAACAATTGAAACAAATAAAGATTCAAAATATCCAGCATATTTTGTTATGATGCCCTATGATCAAAGTAATACATTTACTGCGTCAGCAATGATATTTGATAAATCAGCAAATTTGTTTAAGACATTTACAGGTACAAAACCATTTTTTGATTTTAAGCCTACAAGCAATGGCTTGTTTTCATATTTTGATATATTAAGAAATGCAGGTGGTTATGGTGAAGCAAATGTTTTGATAATTGATACAAGTGGCAATAAAATAGCAACATTGGGTACAAATAATGAATATTTTGCAGATTTTCATGATTTCAAATACTTGCCAAATGGTAATAAACTGTTTATTGCTTATGCTCCCAATTATTTAGATTTATCAAAAGTTGTTGCAGATGGCAATCCTAATTCAAATTATCCCGATGGAATTATACAAGAAGTTGATGGGAATGGAAAAACTGTATTCCAATGGAGAAGTGGACATAAAATAGATGTTACTGAATCTTACAATCCTTTGAATCAAGCAACTAATAGTTATATTCATATCAATTCTTTGGATTTGGATTTAGATGGAAATATTATAATATCTTGTAGAAACATTTCACAAATTCTAAAAATTAACAGAAAAACTGGTGAGATAATGTGGAGAATGGGTGGTAAAAAAAATGAATTTACTTTTTTAAACGACCATGAAGAAAACAAACAAAACTATTTTTCATTTACACATAGTGTAAGAGTTCTGCCAAATGGTAATTTTATAATATTTGATAATGGTAACCAAAAACTTCCTGTACCATACTCAAGAGCTTTGGAATATGAAGTTGACCAAGTTAAAAAAACAGCAAAATTAGTTTGGGAATTTAGACACACTCCAGACATATATACACCAAATCAAGGATCAATTCAAAGACTAAAAAATGGGAATACATTGATTGGGTGGGGTGGGGCAACAACAAGTCCCGGTGGAACTAATATTGCAGCCACAGAAGTAACACCAAATGGAGAAGTGGTTTTTGAAGTTTCAATTCCTGGTGGAGTTGGGATTTCTAGCTATAGAGTGTTAAAAACTGATGAGCTTACTTGTCCTCCAGCAGTAACTATACAAAGAACAGAATTAGCAAAAGGGAATACCTTTGAGTTTGTTGACTCAGCCAAAAATAAATATACTGGAATAAAATTAACTGTAAATGAACTTACAGCATTTACTTACAACAAATTAAATGTAAATAAATTTGATTGTAATACTACTTTTCCTTCATTTGATGGTGTAGCACCTAAGATTTATAATTATAGAATTCAAACTACTGCTTTAAGTATTGATGTATTCAATGCAGATATGACATTATATTTAGTTCACTTTCCAGAAGTAATAAATAAAAATTTAGCAAAAATTTACTTTAGAAAAAGCTCAGGTGGGCAATTTAAAGAAATTGCGACTACTTATGACCAAAGCAAAAACGCATTATTATTTACTATTGATGGGTTTGGAGATTTGTTGATTGGTGAGCCAACAATAATTACTAACAAACCTTCAAAACCATTTTTGCAAACTCCAGAAAATCAAGCTACTTTACGCGTATTGCCAACTAATAAATTTAGATGGCAAACAGATGGGTATGCATCAAAGCATAATATTCAAATATCTTTGGACTCAACTTTTAATACTGTAAATTATGAAATGAAAGACTCTAATCAATCAGTTATAAATATTCCAATTTCCAAAGTATCAAACCAAACAGCATTTATTGGATATTGGAGAGTAGCATCTGGAAATGATAATGGATATTCAGATTGGTCAAATAAAAGTGTATTTTACTATGGAGCTTCTCCAATTATTGCAATTACAAATGTAAATACTGGTGATACAATTAATAAAAAAAGTAGAAAAATCCTGAGATGGAATACAAATATTGATGATTCGTTGAAATTAACTTTATTGAAAAATAATATTGAAATTTTGACAATTAAGAAAAGTCTATATAGTGTTACTAATGCAATTGATTGGACAGTACCTGATACGCTTGCTAATTCATCGGATTATAGTTTCAAATTAATAAGTTTAAACCCTGCAAATCCAATTTCAACTGAGTCTAAGAAATTCATTATTGGAACTCCAACAAGTGTTGATGATAATAGCAATATAAGTAAAATTGAATTTTATCCTAATCCAGTAATTAATAATTTAACAATTACTAATTTGGAACTTTCTAACAAAGCACAATTTGTGATTAGGGATTTGAATGGAAAAGTTGTAAAAACTTTTGAAAATGTATTAAATATTGATAACAATATAAGTTTAGATTGCTCAAATATTTTGAGTGGTGTTTATTTTTTAGAAATAATTGATTTGAACAAGAAATATGGCTTTGAGTTTATTAAAAATTAGAAACTAATATATATTAGGTTAGATTATGAAAAATTTTATAACAATTAGTTTAATACTTTTGTTCATTTTTTCAATTGCTATTTTAGATGCAAATGATAAAGTAGCTCCAATTATTAATGTAAAAATATTAAATAGTCCGGAGCCTGGGTATATTTTTGTTGGAACAACCCAGTCAGATATAGGGATAATGGATAATTATGGTAAGTGTATAGATTCTTCAGCTTTAAGACTTTTAGCTGAAGGTTTTGACTTAAAAGTACAAAAGAATGGCTTGCTTACTTTTTTTAGTCCAGGACATAACTGTTTTTATGGATTGAACAACAAATATCAAATTATAGATAGTTTTTCTGTACCGATTGGTGAAGTTACCGACTTTCACGAATTAACTGTCAATTCTGATGGTTCATATTTTATTTTAGGTTCTGAAACAAGAACTGTAAATATGTCTAAATTAGTTCAAAATGGAAAGGAAAATGCTGAAGTTGTTGGTTTTAATATTTATGAATATTCTAGTAACAAATCACAGGTTTGGAAATGGAGTACTTGGGGTAATTTTGAAATTACTGATGCAACTTCAGATATAGATTTGACTCAAGATTATATTAAGTACTGTCATGTAAATTCTATAGATAAAGATATAATTGACGGTAATATTATTATATCTAGCAGACACCTTGATGAGGTTACAAAAATCAATCATAGTACAGGTAAAATAATATGGAGGATGGGTGGAAAAAATTGTAAAAACAATCAATTTGAATTTATTAAAGATACTTTAGAAGGTTACTGGGGATTTTCACATCAGCATGATGCACGTAGATTGTCTAATGGTAACCTCTTATTATTAGATAATGGAAATATGAGAGCATCTCCACAATTTACAAGAGCAGTTGAGTATAGAATTGATGAAACTAACAAAAAAGCAACTAAAGTTTGGGAATTTATGCCAAATGAGCCTTTTTATGCTGAATTTATGGGAAGTGTACAAAGGTTAACAAATGGTGGTACTTTAATAAGTATGGCAGATAGAATTTATGAAATTGACAAAGCTAATAATCTTACTTTTTTTGGAATGTTAGGGAATTTGGATTATACTTATAGAGCATACAAATCTGTTTATAATTCGGCAGCAACAAATAAATCTCTTACTAAATCAGGTACTTATGATTACAACTCTAATGGAAATCAAACTGATGTTACACTTGTTTTAACTTCAATTAATAAATCTGGAAGATTGAGTGTAGAAAAACATAATTATAAACC
>JAYTXK010000210.1:0-3423 GCA_043743005.1 Ignavibacteriota bacterium | reverse complement strand
ACTTTTACAAGTTCAGCAAGTTCAGGTGGAAGTTCATCTACTGCAACTGCTTTAGATACTGATATAGATGGAATTGCTGATAATATAGAATCAATTGGACCAAACCATGGTGATGCCAATGGAGATGGAATTGCAGATGCAAATCAAAATTATGTAGCTACATTTAAAACTTCATTTAATCAATATATTACAATTAGTTCTTTAGGACAAACTCCAATAAGCAATTTACAGATGCTCAGTTCATCAGAAACAATATATAGTTATCCTTATGGGATGTTTGATTTTAAAATAACAGCAAGTACAGCTACTGTAACATTGTATTTTCATAATTCAAGTAATCTTGGTGGTTATCAATATAGAAAATATGATGATAATAATTTCTACTCAAAATTTCCAAATGCTACTTTTGGAACTGCAAGAATTGGTGGGGAAACTGTTGCTACAGTTACTTTAATTTTAACAGATGGTGGAGCAGGAGATTTTGATGGATTAGTAAATGGAATTATTCGTGACCCTGGAGGTCCAGCAATTTTAGCAAGTTCAAATATTCCTACAGTATCTGTTTGGACAAGAAATATTTTAATTATAATATTATTAATTCTAGGTTTAATTAATATTAAAAAAATTAATAAGTTCCCCAAAAATAACTATTCAATTTCTTAAATTGTTATCTTCTACTTTATTTTTGTAAATGAACTAAAGTCTTTTTCAATAATAAGTTTATTGAGCTTATCAATAAACTCTTTTGTATTATCCTTAGGTAAATTTGTATTATAGATTTCAATAAATGGATCACCTTTCATTACTATTTTTATCATTTCACTTGTTTGTGGTGCTTGGCTTAATTTTGAATATTCATTCAATGATATTTTCAAATAGCTAGTATTTTTATTTATCCCAATATTATCTAAAAAATATCCATTTGCTAAAGCAGTAGGCAAGCTACCACCATCAGATTTAATATCTGATGGTGCACGATAGCTTAAAACTTCATTTTTTAAAGAATCCAATTGAATTGGTACTTTGTCTAAAAATTCCACTTTAATTTTGTAAATAATTGCTGGATTTCTAAGCAAAATCTTCTCCTTTTGGTTGCAACTACTACATCCTTGAAAAAAAATCAAAAAACAAATATATAAAATTATTCTTGTCATTTTACTTTGAAATAATAAATTTATCAATAACTTTTGAAGCACTATTTTGTATTAAATAAGTTCCATTTGAAAAATTACTAATATTTATATTTATTTCTTTTTTGCCTAAGGCATTAATTTTCATAACAACACTTCCTTTTGAATCAACCAAATTCAAATTTTCTAAGCCCATTGTATTTGATATTGTTAAATATTCTTTAGCAGGGTTTGGTTTAATTTCCAATATACTTATATTATCTTCAACATCATTTGGAGAAAGTATCTTCATTTTTACTTCTAAAGCATAAGTACCCATTTTACCTTTTGTCATAGGTAAGCATTTTAAAAGAATAGTATCAGTCCCATTCATATTAAATGTAGGAATTTTATTAGTATAAACGCTAGATGTTTCACTATTTATAGTATAGTTTGCTCCAGCATCAACTGTAAAAGGTATATTTCCACTTGGGTTTACTAAATCATAAATAGATATTTTAACCTCAACTAAATTTTTTCCTAAATATGAACTTGTTAATTGAAAATAATCCAAATCTGTATTAGTATGGAAAGTAAGTAAATTATTACTATAAATAACAACTTCATCTGGCTTTGTTAAATTTAAGTTAACAAGTGTTGGAGTTGTTTTAGTATCATTTGGTTCATTTTTATCAGCAATTATAGGTGCAACATCAAAAGGAACAGTAATTGGGTTAGTAAACGATCCTGCTTTAACTAAATTCCAACTTGTTTTTGTTTTAGGTTTATTAAATAAAACAACATAATATGAACCAGCTGATATATCTAAAGTAAGATTATTAAACTCCAAGTCTTTTGTACTACCAATTGGAATTTGTATATTATTTAAGTAAGTTATATCTTGTATAAAACTACCATTTGAAGCATTGTTCAATGTAAGTTTGAAATCTCCATCATAATCTATTTTATCATTGTTTTTTATTGATGTTGTAATAATGCTTGGTGTTTTTAAATACATTTTACCACCAGTAATCGCTAATTCTTTGTTTAGTTCAATTGGGTTATCATAAGATACTACTTGAATTTGAATATAATTTAGAAAATCAGTTGTTTTATTAACTTGTTTCCATGCTGTAGTTTCAGAACGTTCCAAAAACCCAATTATATAACTACCAGGAACAGCAATTGAACTTCCAGTTGTAGTAAAGGTAATTCCACCAACTCCAAAAGTTTTATTTGGGTTTAAAGTTTTAGACAAATTTGTATCAATTATATCAACAAATTTTCCTTGTAAATCGAAAAGCATTGCTGCTAAAAATCCTTTAAAAGCTCCAGTTCCAACATTAATAAAGTTAGTTGTAACTGTAAAAGGTTGGTTATATTGAATTGGAGTTGGATTTGCTGTAATTGCATCTGCCATATTTAAAGTATAAGCACCCGGTGCTGGACCAGATCCACCTTCTATACCGATTACCGCACCTTGTTGAAAATTAAATCCACCACCACCACCACCAATTCCAAGACCTGGAGGGTTCATAGCATTCAAAGCAAAGTATCCATTACTTATCCCACCCCATCCCCAATTAACATGGAAAAGAGAAGAATTATCATATCCATCAACTACCCAAGCATGTCCTCCAGCAGAACCAGCACCTTGATAATAAACAGGTCTTAATGCAGTTATTTCATTCTTTATTGTAGTATTCCAATCAGAAGTTTGATATTGAGATCTATCTATATATTTAGTATTACTACTATAACCAAAATAGTTTAAAAAAGCTTCAGAAACTAAAGCACTCCCTTTCGAACCACTACTGTTTGAACTATAATCCATATCAACTGCAACTCCACAATGTAGCATTAAAGTAGCAACATAACTGTTTGTTCCTTGTAGTTGATCAGGCATTGAAGTCCAACCATAAGTTGTAGTTCCAAAGTTAGCTGTAATATTTCCAATAGAAGGATGATTATATTGATGTGTTCCTGCACCTTTGCTTGGGTAATTCCAAAACTTCATAATTTGAGCCATTGCAGTTGCTACACAACCTGTTACAGATTTTTGACCTGAACTTGGGTCAACAGGACACTTATCATTATAATAAGGTGCTTGATTCCATAATGTAGTTAATAAAGGATTAACTTGACCAGCAGATATATTATTTGATTTATTTTCTAATATTTTTGACCAAGAATTTGAAACTGGGTTATTAGTATTTGATTTAATATATTCAATTTGTTGTTTATAACATTTCAACATCCATTCTAATTGTGGTGGCAAATTATTTAAGTCAATGTTGCTCTCATTTGAATAAGC
>JAYTXK010000209.1:0-1551 GCA_043743005.1 Ignavibacteriota bacterium | reverse complement strand
CATGATTTAGTTTCTATGCAAACAGAATATAGTAATACACAAAAAAGATTAATGAAACATATTAGAAAGTGTACTGGATTGTCAGAAGCTGACGTTAATGGTAAATTAATGCCCCCATCGGATGTTTGGTTGACTGCACAAGAAGCCGTTGCATTAGGATTAGCTGATAGAGTTTCAACATTGAAATAGTATGGATGAGTTTAAACACGCACGATTCGCAGAAAAAGAATACAGTACACATATTGTAAAACTTTCTGCATATTATAGTGAAGAAAAAATGAGTTTTATATTATTAATATATGATAAGAAAACGGATACATATTCAATCAAACATTTTAATACTGAATTAGAAACTGTTAATTATGTTAAAAATAACTATATTAAAAATAAATAAAGGAGTCTTATAATGGAATTTAATGACGCAGAACGATATAAAATGTTAAAAAGAGTTCTTATGAGTGTTCGTGGTAAGCATGATAGAGGAGACTTATATACTACATATCTATCAGAAGTTAATAAATGTCAAATGGAATATGAACTAGATACAGTTGTAGATTCTATATTAGCATTTGAAAAATTTGGTAGAAAATAATGAATAAAGCTACAGAATATTTAAATGAATTAATTTCAAATAAACATTATGCAAAAGATTCCGAAATTAAAGACGTTTTAATGTTAATTCGAGATAATAGAATGTCTTGTTTAACTAAGTATATTCATAATGATATGGAATTAACAAATAATAAGCATTATCCATGCAGTACGCGGAAAAAAATTCATGATGAATTACAAGCAGGTGAACTATATAAAGAATATATAGAAAACGATGATTAACTTAATAGGAAAGTAAAAGTTGGAAAATAGTGGAACGTATGTTGCAGTAAAGTATAATCAATATGGTGTATTTAAATTATTAGAAGTAGCAAATAAGTTTAAAGTACCAAATGTATTAAAATTAGATGATGTTCATACAACATTAATATACTCATCAAAGGGTGATAATAGTGTTGAGGTATACCCATCAATTAATTATATTGCTATTCCAAAACAATTGGAAATATGGAAATCATCTAATGGTAGTTCATGTTTAGTACTTGTGCTTAATAGTGATGCTATGGTAAATCGCCATAAAGAATTAATGGCTAAACATGATTTTGTGTATGATTATAATGAATATAAACCACATGTTACGATTAGTTATAATACGGAGGATTGGAATGAGTTAGAAGAAATGAACAAATATATTATAGAAAATAGAGTCTATTTTATGCTACTTACTACAAATGAGTATGCAGAAGAATTGGACATTGGTTGGAAAGATAATAAATAAACTTTTAGGAAAATACAAAAATGAAATTAGCAATATTAGCAATCGCATTATCAGTGGCAACTATGTCAATGGCAGCAGACTTTTCAACTGTGGTTAATAATACGACATCTGCAACAATGACGTTGATTAAATTACATACTATTAATGACCCTGCTATTACACCTGGTATGGCAAGAGTTGTAACAAAACAAGACTTATGTACTACATCAACATCATTAGTT
>JAYTXK010000208.1:0-3478 GCA_043743005.1 Ignavibacteriota bacterium | reverse complement strand
AGTATTAGTTTCGCTCAATGTACCCGAATTTTCCTTACCAAAAACAATGAGTGGAGATACTTCAGGCAAGGAAAAAAAGAAAAAAGGCAATACAGAAGGCAAAGTAACATTCACATATTCTAATTACATAATTAACAAAGGAATAGATGATAATATTTTTGCAAATAGCACTAAAAAATAAAAATTTATACAAAAGTAAGTTATTAACAATTAATATTTTTATGTATCGTCAATAATTTGTAAAGTAAATTTATTCTTGTAATTTATGAAACAAAATTTCCTTTCACTCGTCAGAAATTATGTTTGAAAATAAAATGAAATCAAAATGAGTCAATATATAGAACAAAAAGGTATTGGAGGCTTCTCCTTCTTTCCACCTATACTCAAATTCTTGCTTATAGCTAACGTAGTTGTTTTCTTTGTTCAAAATTTTATGTTGGGTACATTAACCTATGGTGGTATGCCAATAGGTAATTTGTTTACTCAATATTTTGCACTCCAACCATATAGTTCAAACCCTTTAGCTTCTAATTTTTATCCTTGGCAAATAATATCTTATCAATTTATGCACGCAGGCATTGGTCATTTATTCTTTAATATGTTTGCACTTTGGATGTTCGGTTCTGAGCTTGAAAGCCTTTGGGGTAGTAAGAAATTTTTGATTTATTATTTGTTATGTGGAATTGGTGCAGCATTAGTTCAAATGTTTGTCTCTGATGCACCAACTGTTGGGGCATCTGGTTCAATATATGGAATATTAATTGCTTTTGGTATGACTTTCCCAAATAGACCAATTTTTATGTTCCCTATATTTATTCCCATACCTGCCAAATATTATGTTGCTATATTTGCTGTAATTGAGTTTATTTCTGGAGTTTCTGGTTCAAGTAGTTCTGTAGCTCATTTTGCACATCTTGGTGGTGCAGCAACTGGCCTATTATTACTTTTAGTTGGCGATAAATTAGGTGTATTCCAGTTTGCTGATAAATTATTCAAAAAGTCAAATAAAGTTGATTTTAGAGCTCCATTTTACGAAGATGACGCAACTGTACATAAAGTTTCTTGGCAGAGAAGAGATATTGCATTTGAAACGCCAAAAGTATTTAAAAGAAATCACATCACAATTGATGGTGATGAAATTACACAATCAAAATTAGATATGATTTTAGACAAAATATCTGCAAGTGGCTACCAAAACTTATCTGATAAAGAAAAGACAATTTTAACTGAATTAAGCAAAAAAATATAATTTTAAAAATTAAATAAATAATATCTATTTATGATACAAGTAAGCGAAAGAAACGGCTTTTATGAGTTAGACACGCTAAATAACAAACCTAAAGAACACAAAGAAACTCCTAAAAACGAAAAATACCCTCGTAGAAAAACAAGACAGGTAATGGTTGGAAATGTACCAGTTGGTGGTGGAGCACCTATTTCTGTTCAAACTATGACTAAAACTAAAACTGCAGATGTGAAAGCAACTGTTGAACAAGTAAAAAAATGTCAAGAGGCAGGAGCTGATATTGTAAGAATTACAGTTAATACACTTGAAGCTGCTGAAGCAATTGGTGAGATAGTAAAGCAAGTAACAATTCCAATCGTTGCTGACATTCATTTCAACTATATGTTTGCTATAAAAGCAATTGAAGCTGGAGTAGCTAAAGTAAGGATTAACCCAGGAAACATTGGAAAAACTGAACGAATTAGAAGAGTATTAAATGCTGCAAAAGAGCGTGGTATTCCAATTAGAATTGGTGTAAATTCTGGCTCACTTGAAAAAGATATTTTAGATAAACACGGCTACCCTACCGATGAAGCTCTTTTTGAAAGTGCTATGCGTCATGTAGAAATTGCAAAAGATTTTGCTTTTGATGATGTAATTGTATCAGTCAAATCAACATCAGTACCTCTTATGATTTCAGCATACAGATTGATTGCTGAAAGAACTGATATTCCTCTTCATTTGGGAGTTACAGAGGCTGGTACTATGCGTGTGGGTACTATCAAATCATCAATAGGAATTGGTACACTACTTTCAGAAGGAATTGGAGATACTCTTAGAGTTTCACTTACAGATGAGCCTGAAAAGGAAGTGGAATTAGGTAAAGAAATTTTACGTACTCTTGGATTTGCCCAGCGTAATGTAGAAATAATTTCTTGTCCTACTTGTGGTAGATTAGATGTTGATTTATTTTCGATTGTTAATCAATTAGAAGAGAGAGTAAAACATATTCGCAAACCAGTGAAAGTCTCTATTCTTGGCTGTGCTGTAAATGGACCAGGCGAAGCAGCCGATGCTGATTTAGGAATCGCTGCTTCAAAAGGCAAAGGCTTACTTTTCAGAAAAGGTGTAGCAATTAGGCATATCCCAGAAGAAGATATAGTTGAGGAAATGTATAAAGAAATAATGGCATTTCAACCAGAAAGTTAAAAATAATATTAATTATTAAGAATTGATTTCATTTGTAAAAATACTTTTTCAAAAGAATTATTAGAAATATATTTTGTTGTAGTTGAATTATAATTTACTAAAAATTGTATTTTTTCATTTGAAAATATATTTTGTAAATCTTTATATGATATTTTACTAGTATATCTAATTTGATTAATGTCTCTATCATTATATATTAAAGAAGAGTTTTTAATAAGAATTGTGTCAGTACTATTTATAAATAAAACTTTTTTTAAATTTTGTTGTAAGTTATTAGCATTATTTAAAGTGAAGTTAAAAGTAACGCTATCTTTATTATCTCTAAAAGTGAAATCTAAACTAACATTCGAAAATTCACTTTTAAAATCCATTGGAATAATAAAATATTGCAAAACCCCATTACCAAAATAAAACTTTTCAATTAATGTATTTGTCGAACATGAAACCAAAAATAATATTAATAAAAATGGGATTAGTTTCTGCATAATATTTTTTTAGTTAATTGGTTATTTTGAAATGCATTTTTTATAACAATTGAATCACTATTAATCATATCAACACAATAAATAATATTATTAACTTTTCTTTCAAACAATAGTTTTAAAACATATTGGTTATCTTTTCTATAAGTAATAACTTTATAATAACATTTATCTACTTTCTCAATTTTTTGAGATATTATTTTAAATGTTGAATCTTTTAATGTTTTACTATAAATTCCTTCAAGAGTTTCATTATAAACTATACTTATAAAAGTATATTGATTACTTTGAATTGTTTTATTTAAAGCTAAATTTGAATTTACTGGTTCGCAATACTTTTTAAATAATAGTATTTCGTTTTTTGAAGGAGAAATTTCTTTTTCGTTTTGGTCCAAATTTATATTATCATTTATTCCAAATAAAATTGATTTTGAATAAACTATATTATAAAAAACAAATAGAACTAAAAATACAAATATACTTTTAGTCCTAATAAAACAATAGCAAAAATTATTAATTTCTTTAATTCCTATTCTCCGGTTACTATGCATGTGTACATATT
>JAYTXK010000207.1:0-2174 GCA_043743005.1 Ignavibacteriota bacterium | reverse complement strand
CTTCAACCTGATTCACATTGTACTCCAAAGTCTGGTGAAATGACACGTACTTTAGTAAATCTACCTTTGATTCTTGGAGCAAAAGGGTTTGTTTATTGGCTCAAAACATCAGGAGGTAATATTTTAGCCAGTGATTACGCCGATGGTTACAGAATAAGTTTGCAGATAAAAGCTGATGACTCAACATTTCAAAGCAATTTACCAACTGGAACAGGCTTGATATACAGTAACTTAATAGGTGGAGATTATCTTCAATTTGGAGCAAATGACCAATATCAAATTACAGGTAATAGTAGTTTCAAATCATCTGTATATGCTTTTGATACCTTAGGCATAGATTCAAACCACATTTACTTAGGCACAAAATCAACAAGAGCCGAAATATATAAACTTCACAATTTGATTGCAGACAATGAATCCACGCTAATGAAACTCAGTTTGCAATCATGGTACGGAAAGGGATATTTGAAATTGTACAACCATCACCCTGATTTGCCTGATACGTTTATGACATCAATCATTGATACAGCAAATATCAGAACAAAGAAGCTATTTCAGCCAAAACTTTCAGGTGGATATGATAGCCAAGTATCTTATGAAAGTAAGGACTCATCTTTTTTTGATGTTACAATTTTGAAATACGACAATCGTTCAACTGATAGTATTTTTTACGTGGGAGTTCAGTCGCGCCGTACAGACCCTCTTATATGGAATAATGTAGGTGGTAGTTGGCATTTAGATTTTATTCCTACTGCATATTTTGATTCTTGTGTTGCTAAGGGTGGCAAATTGAATGGAGTTAGTAAATCTGATACAGCATGGCAAAATTTGTGGTGGAAAAGGCTTGGGTGTAGGGAAATATCAGTTAAATTTAAAGTGAATTCTGGGAATCCAAGTAATTATAAGTTATTAAAAGTAACCGAGCTTACTACATCTCACCCTGAATTAACATATTTCAATAGTGGGATTTCGAGCTCAGTAGTAAATAGCTTATATCCAAAAGTTGACAATGTAATTGGTCAAGATGGCAGTATAATTGCAAATTATTTACCGGGTGAAGCAAAGATATTCAAGGTTCAAGTTCTGCCACCGGGGGAATTAACAGGTAAATTAGATAATATCAACCAAAATAAAATGGTATCAATGCCAGTAATAATAAATGATACAATTACAAACAAAGTGATACATTATGCAACTTACTATAAGGAAGGAATTGATGGAGTTAAAAGAGTATATTTGGCAATAAGTCAGCCAACATTGAAAAATGAATTAAATGCAAACATAGTTTGGTACAATCCAATAAATATTTCAGATACAGCCTTATTAAGAACTGACTTTATAACACCAAAATATGTTAATAAAGATACAACATTTTACAATTCTTACCATCCAAGTATTGTTGTAAGACAAAATGGAAATAACCATAAAGTATATGTTTCTTATTCTTTATTATATCCAATTCCATATAAAACGAGTGGACTTTCTGCAATTTATATAATGGAAAGTGTTTATAATATAAATATTTCGACACTTTCTGCAAGTCCCAGCAAAGTATATAACCAAGAAATTGGTCATGTTTTAACAGATGGTAATGATTACGGAACACCGACAGTTAATTCAGCCAAAGATAAACTTTTTTATGCTTGGTCAGGACTTGACGATAGTTTACTAATACCATCAATTTTTTACTCATATAAAACTCCAAGTCAGAGCGGAGTGAATGGAATAAAGTCAATAAGAAATTTAAATAACTTATTTTCAGATTGTACAGATAGTACAAAATTATTACATCCTTCTTTGAATACTTATTCAACTACTTTTACAAAATTTGGCTATGATAATTATGCAACATTAGTTTGGGAACAAACGTGTTGTAGTGGCTCTACCATTATACCAAAGAATGAAATATTTATGACTTTTTTAAAATTTAATTCAAGTGATAGTTCTCATACTTATTTTTTACCAACACTTTATCCTTGGTCAACTCACAGGAATCAATTAACTTTTTATAGCTCAAATAATATTGTTAAATTAAAACAAGGATATAATGATTGTTTTCCAAGTGTTTATCAGAATTTATCTTTAAATAATAATTTTGATTCAGATGAAGACTTAACAGATTATATTTCTTTTGAGAGTAAACAGTTTTTTGGTAATAGTAAAATTATATTATT
>JAYTXK010000206.1:0-19961 GCA_043743005.1 Ignavibacteriota bacterium | reverse complement strand
AATAATATACCAGTTGTTATTTTAGAAAACAATCCAAACTTGAAAACAGTATTTATTCAAAAAGCAGAATTAGAAAATGCAGAAGTAACATTTGTTGCTGATAACTGTAAAATAATTTCCTCCAGCTTCAGACCAGATTTATCTATGAATTTGGATTTGAAAATAAAGAATACTGTTTATGATAAGTTAAATCATAAATTAGTAGGAAAGCATCAAATTCTTAATTTACTCACAGCCGTAGGTGTACTTGAAAGAATAAAAGGTGATTTTTATTGGAATGACATACATTTGAAAAAAGGACTTTTAAATTTATTTGTAAATTCTGGCTTAAGAGGAAGAATTGAGATAGTAAAGAAAGATCCTATTTGGATAGTTGATGTAGGACATAATCCTTTGGCTTTGAAACTTTTAGTTGATACTTTAGAAACTGTATTTGGTAAAACTCGTAAATTCAATTTTATTTTTGCTGCAATGGCTGATAAAGATATTAATCTAATGCTTGCAACTATAAAACCATTATGCAATGAATTAATTCTAACTAAGCCAAATATTGATAGAGCTCAAGAAACAGATGTTCTTAATGATATAGCTTTCAATAATAGATTTGGAAGAATTAGTATTTTTTATGAAGTAAAACAAGCAGTAAGCTATGCCTTATCTGAAAATAAAGATACAATTATAGTTGGTTCGTTTTATCTTGTAAGTGAAGCTTTGGAAAGCCTTGGTATCAAATAAAACCAATTCAATTTGTAATTACAAAAAATCATTCAATTCTAATAAAATTAGAAATCTTACTACTATTTTACTTAAATAGAGCAAATATATTTTAAATATCATTATTCGAATTTTATTTGTTTGAAAAATAATAAAAAATATTGTCATTAAATACTTACTTTTACATATATTTGCTAAAATATATTAAAAGAAAAGTCTAATGTTTAGTAAATTTATAAACGATTATGGTTTTATCAGAGTTGCTTGTGCTACTCCTGAATTAAAAGTTAGTGATATTTGGTATAATTTATCAAAAATCAAAGATAATATTATACTTTTAAATAATGAAAAAGCACAGATAATCCTATTCCCAGAGCTTAGTCTCACTGGTCATTCTTGTGGGGATTTGTTTTATCAGAGACTATTAATATCTCAAACCGAAAATGCAATTTTAGATTTAATTGAATTTAGCATTGATTTTCAATCAGTATTAATTGTTGGTGCTCCGGTTGAATTTCAAAATAGGCTTTTTAATTGTGCTATTATAATATCCAATGGTAAACTTCTGGGTATAGTACCAAAAACCTATCTTTGCAATTCTGGAGTTTATTATGAACGCAGATGGTTTACTCCAGCTTTAATACAAAATAATCAAATGTTATTTGCAAACCAAGAAGTAACATTTGGAAGCAAAATTCTATTTAATATTTCAAATTTCAAAACTACCTTTGGGGTTGAAATATGCGAAGACTTATGGGCTGTAAACCCACCAAGCAGTAATTTGGCACTTGCAGGTGCTGAAATAATATTAAACTTATCAGGTAGTGCAGAATATTTGGGACATTCTCAATATAGAAGAGAATTAGTAAAAACACAATCTGCAAGATTAATTTCAGCATATTTGTACGCTTCATCTGGTGCAAACGAATCAACTACAGACTTTGTATATTCCGGTCATTCATTAATTGCAGAAAATGGTAAAATTCTTAAAGAATCTGAAAGATTAATCTTAGATGATAGTATTTTAATTTCAGATATTGATGTAGATTTAATCAAAAACCAAAGATTGAAAAATTCAACTTTTGGTAATATCTATAATGAAGGATTGCATAATTATGAAATTAGAACTACAGAAATTTTAAAATCAGATGCAAAAGACTTGAATAGAAAAATCAATAAATATGCTTTTGTAAGTTCAAATAAATTACACTTAGAAGAAGATTGTAGCGAAGTATTTGCAATACAATCTATGGGATTAGCAAAAAGACTTAAACATACTAATTGCGAAAATGTTATTATTGGAATTTCAGGAGGCTTAGATTCGACATTAGCACTTTTGGTTGCAATTAATACTTTTGAATTGCTAAGTTTGGATATTTCTAATATAGTAGCTGTTAATATGCCGGGATTTGGTTCTACTGGTAGAACTAAATCTAATGCTTTAAATTTGGCTGAGTTATTGGGAGTAACCACAAAAGAAATTTCTATAAATCAAGCTGTAATCCAGCATTTTGAAGATATAGATCATAATATTGATGATTTTAGTATTGTTTATGAAAATGCTCAAGCGAGAGAAAGAACACAAATTTTAATGGATATTGCAAATCAAATAAATGGAATAGTTTTAGGAACAGGAGATTTGTCAGAATTAGCTTTAGGCTGGTGTACATTTAATGCAGATCAAATAAGTATGTATAATTTGAACTCTGGAATACCCAAAACATTAATCAAACCTTTGATTGAATGGTATTCAAGTAGTATTGAAGATGATCAAATTAAAAGTATTTTGAAAGATGTTTGCAATACACCAATTAGTCCAGAATTACTACCATTAGAAAATGGACAAGTAATCCAAATTACTGAAGAGAAAATTGGACCTTATATATTGCATGATTTTTTCTTGTATTATATATTACGTCATTCATTTTCACCCAAAAAAGTATTTTATTTAAGTGTAAATACTTTTAAAAGCGTCTATGATGAAGAAGAAATCTTGAAATGGTTAAAAATATTTATAATCAGATTTTTTAATAATCAATTTAAGAGAAACCTAATGCCAGATGGTGTAAAAATTGGTTCAGTTGCTTTATCTCCAAGAGGAGATTGGCGAATGCCAAGTGATGCTTCCAAAGAGCTATGGATTAAAGAAATTGAAGAAATAAATTTACAAATTAACTAAAATTGGTACATTTATTGTTTTATATTAAAAACTTAATACTCTAATTAATATACTAAGGTGTTGAAATGGAAGAATTTAACGAAAATAATCCAATTAGAATTGTAATGGCTGATGACCACGAAGTGGTAAGAGCAGGAATAAGAAGATTGCTAAGTGTAGATAAATCAATAAAAATATTAGATGATGCTGCAAATGGTAAAAATTTAATTGATTTAGTTAAGTATCATTTGCCAGATGTAGTATTAACAGATATTATGATGCCAATTCAAAATGGAATTGAAGCAACAATTGAAATTAAAGAAAGTATGCCAGATATTTTAGTAATTATGCTTACTGCTTATGAAGATTCTTTCCATTTGGATAAAGCCTTGGCTGCCGGTGCTGATGGTTATTTATCAAAAGATGTAGGAGCAAAAGAATTAATTGAATCTATACATAATGTAATGAAAGGCGATAGAGTATTTAGCAAATCAATTATTAAATTAACTCAAAAAAAGTATATTCCAGAAGATAGTTACGAAAGTACACCTGTAATAATAACAAAAAGAGAGCAAGAAATACTAAATTTAGTATCTGTGGGCAAAACAAGTTCAGAAATAGCTGATAAATTATTTTTAAGTGTAAGAACAGTCGAATCACATAGATATAATTTAATGCAAAAATTAGGAATAAAAAATGCAGCAGGTTTAGCAAGATATTCAATAATTAATAAAGATAATTTACAAATTAAGAAGAAAGAATAATTATTATTTATTAATATTGCACTTAAAAATAACTTTAATTAAATTAACGAACTTAATGTTTTTTAAGGCAATTATATACTTTAAGTATAATTACTGATAATTTATTTTAAGAAAATTTGTAAATTTGTATTGAAAAGTGTAAACCATTTTGATTCACTTAATTCGATTACTATGAAAAAAACACACAAAACCGACAAATTCTATAAAATATTAAGCATATTAATTATTTTTATATTTAGTTATAATTTAAAATTACAATCTCAAACTGAACAAGTTGTAATTGGTGCAACAACAGGTGATAATTCGGCAGTTTTACATTTGGATATTGCTACATTATCCTCTCCAAAAGGCTTTCTTCCTCCAAGGATGACAACTGCACAACGCAATAGTATTACTGCACCTGCTACTGCATTAGTGATTTTTAATACAACTACAAATGAATATCAATATAATTCAAGTTCATCTTTTAGTCCATTATGGACTTCGCTTATTAATTCAAGTTTAGTTGGCGATGCTACTATTAGTTCTGGGACTATTACTTTGGCTACAACAGGAGTATCATCAGGCACTTTTGGTAGCCAAACTCAAATTCCAATTATTTCAGTAGATGTAAAAGGTAGGGTAACATATCTTGGTAGTACAACTTTTAGCTCAATTTCTTCAAATTTAAATAGTGCTAATATCTATGTAGGAAATGCTTCAAATGTTGCTACATCTGTATCTATATCTGGAGATGTAACTTTAAGTAACTTGGGTGCAATTTCACTTACAACAACTGGTGTGTCATCTGGAACTTATGGAGGAACTACATCAATACCAATAATTGCAGTTGATACAAAGGGTAGAGTTACTTATGCAGGAAGTACATCATTTAGTTCACTATCTCCAACTTTAAATAGTGCAAACATTTTTGTAGGTAATGCATCAAATGTAGCAACAGGAGTTTCATTAACTGGTGATGCTACTATTAATAACTCTGGATCATTCTCTTTAGTAAATACTGGAGTTTCATCTGGTACTTTTGGTAGCACAGCTTTAATTCCAATTATTGGAGTCGATTCAAAAGGTCGCTTGACTTATGCTGGAAGCACATCATTTTCTACAGGAAGTTCGACTGTTACTTTAGAACAAGCATATAATGCTGGTGGTACAGGAAATGGGAGATCTATAAGTGTAGGAAGTGGGGCAGTAAATTTGGTTGGTACTAATGCAAGTGATTATACATTAAGAATTAGTAATTCTGCAGCTGGTGGTGGAGCTTATATTAATAATACTTCCACTGGCAATGCTTTAGCAATTACTAATAATTCATCAACATATTTGGTTTTAGATAATTCAGGTAAAGTAGCTTTAAATGGTGTAACGGCAAATGAAACATTAACAATGGATGGTGCTTTGTCTTTGAAAAAAATGACTGCTCCTTCTAATACTACACTTTATGGAAAAATTTATGTAAATACTGCTGATGCCCAATTATACTACAATGATGAAAGTGGAAATAAATCTTTACTTTCAAAAGAATATGCTGTTTTTGAGGAATCTCTAAGTGCAGGATCTAATGCTGGAACTTTTAACAATGGTGCTTGGGTAACTAGAAGTATAAATACCACTCAAACTTTATTTGGAAATTCAGTTTCAAGAAGTGGTTCTACTTTTACTTTGACTGCCGGTACTTATAAAATAGTTGCCTCAGCTACAGCTCATGCTGTAGATGGACATCAAACTCGATTTTATAATATAACAGATAATTCAATTGATTTAGTTGGTACTTCAGCTTTTTCTGGGTCTGCAGATGATAATAATTCATTAAGTTTTATAGATGGATTCATTACAATTTCTAGTACTAAAAGTTTTAGTTTACAACATAGCTGTATTACTTCTAAAGCTACAGATGGATTAGGTAAAAGGTCAAATTTAGGAAATAGTGAGTATTATGCTCGTGTCTATATTGAAAAAATCAAATAGATATTTAATTTTTAATAACTAATATAAAAATTGTAAAGTAAGTTTGATAAAAATTAAATCAA
The DNA here is from genome assembly GCA_043743005.1 of Ignavibacteriota bacterium. GTDB lineage: Bacteria > Bacteroidota > Ignavibacteria > Kapaibacteriales > UBA2268 > JAPLFM01. The sequence goes on along the minus strand of JAYTXK010000206.1, from coordinate 14,298 downwards.
AAAATATAACATCAAAATCTAACGCAAATGTAATAATATTATATTTGCTTTTGCTGTTTTGTTTAATAAGCAATTCTATAAGTGCAGATTTGTTGGTAGTTAGAGGTGTAAATTTTAAGATTGGAAGTGGATTAAATGTAATAGTTGGTGGCAATGTAGATATTGGTACATCTTCAACTATTACTCAAGTTGGTAGTAGCACTTTATCAGTTAGGCAAGATTTTGTTTGTAATGGTTTATATTCAGCTGGTAGTGGGACTGTAAACATTTATGGGAATTCTGTATCCAATTTTTCAGGCACTTCATTAACTTTTAATTATTTTGAATTAAATAAAACTACTTCAGGAGTTTTAGTTAATTTGCTTTCTAATGTTTATTTCATTGGAAGTCTTCAATTAAATAGTGGTATTTTTAGTTTAGATAATACAAATGCATTGCAAGTTGATATATTAGGTAATTTAAATATCACAAATAATTCTTCATTAATTGTATCTTCTACTGGCTCAAAAACACATACAATTAAATTAGCTGGAAATCTGACCAATAACGGTTCGCTTGACTTAAATAATTCTGGTGGATTAGGGATATTAAACTTAAATGGAAACACTTCTTCTAGCTTTTTAGGTACTTCTATTTTAAATGATTTATATTTAGTTATTCTAAATAAAAGTAGTTCAAGCAATACAGTATCATTTAATACAGCATTTACTGCAGTTAGCAGTTTTTTGACTATTAATGGTGGTATTGCTGATTTTACTGGAACTTATAATTTAAATAATACTTTACTTACTTCTTCTGCTGGTCAAATTACAATTCCATCTATTGGTGGAATTTCAATTTCAAATCCAAACATAAATGTAATTGGGCAAAATGCTAATTTAGTAGTTGGAGGATTATTTAATCTTTCAAGTGGAACATTTAATGTAGGAACTGCTGGAGATAATGCTTCATTATTTTATGAAAATAATTCTAGAATAAATATTGGTGGTGGTAATTTAAATATTAGAAGAGTTTTGGCAAGAAATACTACCGATAATAGTGCATTAATTAATTTCTCACTTAGTTCAGGAACTATTTCACTAGGGATTGACAGACCAAATGTTAGTATTAGAGGTGCATTTGATATTGCAAATACTGGGTCAACATATAATTGGACTGGTGGTTCTCTTTACATAAATCAAAATTGCAACTCATTTGCACTGGGTGATTACTATGTATTAGCAAGCTCTGGAACTGTTACAGGTGGGAATTTGTATTTTCAACCAAATGTAAATACAGATCCTGAATCTGCTTTTAAAATCAATACAACTCATAAAATAAATAATTTGTTTATGGTTGATGATAATACACATAGGAATCCTAAAATTGAGCTAACTTCAAATAGTGCAACTGTTTCTGGCACTATGACTTTAGTAAAAAGAGGCTTTACTTCTAACAATTTGAGTTTATCACTGGGTGGTGATTTAATTAATAATACATCTTCATCTCTTACAGGGTTTAATACAGGTAGTGGAATATTTTCTTTTATTAATGGAAATACTCAATACATAAGCGGTACTACTTCTACTTCATTTACAAATGTAAGTCTTGTAAAAACTGCAAATGATATTATTCTTCAACAAAAAATAAAATTAGATGGCACATTTAGATTTATAAATGATGCTATTATTGATATTAAAACTTATGATATTACTTTTGGATCTAATGTTTTATTTTATACAAATAATGCAATTGAGCAATCTTTCACCAAAGACAAATGTATTCAACAATCGATGGGTTTATCTGGTGGTAAGGTAATACAAGAATTTGCTCCTGGTTCTTATCTGGTTGATCAATTGCTTCCAATTGGTACACCCGGTACACCTACTCGGGTTTATTCAGGTTTGAATATTAAATTTATTAATACAAGTTCAGTTTTTCAAGCAAATGCATCTGCAACTGTTTATGCAGTTCAAGGTGAACATCCTGGTGTAGAATCAGTTGAAACGTCTTTGAAAAAATATTGGAAGGTATCGACTTCAAATATTGTAGAATCTACTGAAGGTATGAGTCTTATTTTTCATTATGATGCTTCTGAAGTTGGTATTACAAGTGATGCTTCATATAGAGTTTTGTGGTTTTATCCTCAATATCCAAACTCACAAGGATATTGGAGAGTGGATCCGGGAACTTATGGTCATCAAGTAGAACCAAATAATAAACAATTTTATTCAGATGGACTAAGTACAATTAATGGAGATTGGACAGCTGGTGAAGCTGGAGCTGCTATTGCAACTTATTACAGTAGAGCAAATGGGAACTATAATGACCCTAATACTTGGTCTAAAATAAGTTTTAATGGTACAGCTGCTACTACTGCACCTAACAAAAAATCAGATATAGTATTAATAAATAATAAAACAGTTACTTTAACTGCAAATTCCAATACTTTTAATTTACTTGAAGTTCAAGCAAAAGGTGTACTTAAATTTTTAGATGGCAATTATCTTAATGGTGATACATTAAGAACATTGACTGGAAGTAAATTAGATATTTCTGATATTAATGGAATTAGTCAAGTTGGTACAACAGGTAATGTAAGAACATCAGTTAGAGATTTTAGTTCATCTGGTGTATATATTTATTCTGGTACTATGACAAATCAAAGTGTTGGATCTGGTATCCCTTCTATTGTAAGTGGGTTTGTGGTTAATAATAGTAGTTCATTTACTTTAAATCTAACTAAAGTTGTTACTGTTTCTGATTCTTTAGTTATTAATAGTGGTTCATTAGACTTAGGTAATTATTCAGTTGATGGAAGTAGTTCTGGTAGAACATTTACTATGAGAGGTGGGGAATTAGTAGTTAGAAGTAGTTTCCCTTTAAATTATACTCCACCTTCAATGACTATTGGTAAAATTAATTTTAAAGGTTCTTCCAATAATGTGACTATACCCAGCTCAGGTTCAACCCCTGGAGTGGCACAATATTATGATTTAGAAGTTTCAGGTGTGTATTCTGGTAATGTTACTCTTTCCCCTGAAGGTAATATTGTTGTTAATAATGATTTGACAATTAATAGTTTAACATTCTCAGGTGCTCCAACTCAAAGATTTAATACAAATGGTTCAACAGCTATTTTTAATAAAACTGGTGGAACTCAAAATATTTCTATTTCACCTATTTATCCTCCTGATAGTATATCCAAATTACGATTTTACAATTTTACAGTTACAAATCCTGGTATTAAAAAATTAAATGATAATTTTTATTGTACTTATGTTGTATTAAATGATTTAACTATTTCAAATTCTGCTACTTTCAATTCAAACACATTCAATGTAGAAGTTCAAGGTAATTGGAATAATAGTGCAGCAGGTTGTAATTTTATTCCAAATAATAAGACAGTTATTTTCAGATCACCAGTTACATTAACTACTAAATTTATTAATTCTAGAGATGTAGTAGAAAACCCATTTAATAATATAGTAATTGCTGGTACTGGAATAATCCAACCTACCAATGATGTCATAGTAAAGGACTCATTAGTAATGGAAAATTCTGCGAATTTTACTTTATCAACTACAACTTTTACTTTAAAAGGTTCTTGGGTGAATAGAGGGGCAGTATTTACTCCAAATCTCTCTTATTTAGTACTTTCAGGAACATCAACCCAAACTTTTAGTAAAACAAATTCAGGCAATGAAAGCTTTTATAATGTACTTGTTAATAATCCAAATGGAGTTTTAATTGCTTCAAATACATTTGGCTCTACTTCGAATGATGGCTTATTGATTAATAATGATTTAAATCTTAAAAATGGAATATTGACTTCAAGAGGTAAGCAAGTTACTGTATTAGGAAATTTGATAAGACCGAGTGGTACTCCAGGGTTCATTGATGGAACTTTAAGAAAAACAGTAGTCAATAATACAACTTCTTCAACTTTTGAAGTAGGATATGGAACTAATTACACTCCTGTAAATTTAAGTTTTGTAGGAACAGGTGGAGCATCAGGACTTTTGCAAGTTACTTCTGATATTATTTCTGCAACTTCTGCTACAATTTTTGACAATGGTTCTGCAATAGCTCCAACTAATGCAACAATGGATTATAACAAAAGTGTATTTAGACAGTGGCAAGTAACTATTCCTACTGGGAGTAGTTTTATTTTGGGTAATCCTCAAAGAGAATATAGTGTTATAAATAATTTTATTAGTGGAAATTCTCCTGCTGGTGATATGAGAAATGGAGCAAACTATGCTTTATTTGAAACTAGATTATATACTGGTTCTGCTTGGATTGCACCTGGTTTAGTATCTCCTTTAGTAGGTGCTCGAACTTCATCTTCAACCGAACTAAAAAAAGTTACAAGTTTGGGAACTTTTATAGTAGGTGAGCCATCAAAACTTACTTTTTATAGTATTGCTTCTGGCAGTTGGACTACTGCAAGTAACTGGTCAACTCAAGGCTACGGTGGAACTCCAGCCTCAATCTCACCTACTAATGGTGCAGATGTTTATATTGGAGATAAAGATGCTAGTAATAATCCTATAACTATCATTTTAAATCAAAACGTTACTTTTGATAGCCCAGGTAATTTATATATAGATTCAACTGGTGTATTTTTATGTAATGATAAAATATTAAGTGGAACAGGTATTTTTACAATGAACCAAGGTTCTACTTTGGGAATTGCTGATGCAGGTGGTATTAGAGCAGCAGGTAATAACTCAGGAAATATAAGAACAACCACAAGAAATTTTAACGGAACTAATAACCATAATAGGTCTAGGTTTATATATTCTGGAAGTACTGCCATTACACAAGCAAATGATGGTTTGCCTGCAACAATGGCTTATTTTAGAATGGATATGCCTTCAAGTACATTAACTATGAATAGAGCAAATATTACTATGCATGATAGTATTGGCATTCAAAGTGGGTGGCTTGTTGCTGGTTCTAATATGACACTTTATGGGAATCTGGGTGTTTATAGTGGTTCATTTAATTTTGGAACAAGTGCGACTACATTTACTTTTGCAGGTGCTCAAAATCAAAATGTTCAAGCATATTCAAGTTTGTCTTTTACAAATTTAAACATAAACAATACAACAGCTAATGGTAAAGTTCAATTTTTAAGTAGTGGAAATGCTACATCTGGAAAACAAATAACAATTGCAAATTATTTAAACTTCCAAACAACTAATCAAGCATATTTAGATTTAAGCTCAAGTAGTAGTACCATTACAAGTTTTCCAAATTATAATAATGGAGAATGGTTTTTACTGCTAAATAGTTCAGCATCTTTATCAAGAACAGGCTTGGGACATATTGATGGTGAGTTTAGAAAATATATTCCAACAGGGAATTTATCAGCTGGAACTATTGTTTTTCAAACTGGTGTAGGTGTAAACTATAGACCATTTTTATATAATTTAACTACATCTGGTACTGGTGAAGTTGCAGGATATGTTGGTTTTCAAAATATAGGATTACTTCATCCCAAAGTGGCTGCATTAAGTGGTGCATCATATAGCTATCAAAGCGATAAAATGATGAATTTATATTGGAGAATGACTCGGCCTTCCACTTCATCTTTTACTAAAGGAAGTGCAGCTACAACTATATTACAAGCAAATTATATTAACCCTTTAGATATACCTGCTTCTGCTTTATTGCAATGTTTTGATATTGTATATTGGAAAGGAGCAAATGATACTGATTGGCAAGGTCTTTCTCCATCTTCAAATATAGCAAATTATGGGGGAGGTTCTTGTGGTGAAAGAGATGTTAATAATGGTATTGCAGATTATACTAATGCAGGTAGTACTTCTGCTTCAACTCAAGCTACAGCTATAGGTACAGGTGTAACTTTAGGAAATACTGATCTTGCATTATCAAGTAATAATAGGTTCTTATTAGCAGATTTTATTGTTGCTCAACAAGGTGCTGCTCTAACTGAATATTATTCTATTGCAAATGGTATTTGGACTGACCCAAATAGTTGGAGTACAGTAGATTATAATAGTGGAGTTAATGCCACAAGTTCATATCCAAAACGAAGAAGTGATGTTGCATTAATTGGAAATAGTAAAACAATTACTTTGGATGCTAATATTGGAAATAGTTTTCCTGATACTCAAGGAACTACTGAATGGTTAGAACAAAGACTTGGAACTGTTGATGTTGATAATGGTGGAACTGGTCCTGGTTATTTAATTTTAAAAACTAATGTAATTAGAGCATCGGTTTTGAAAGTAAAAGATGGATGTACTTTAGAAACTTGGTGTGAAGATGGTTTTCCATTAGTTAGTTCTGCTGGTAATATAATGCAACAATATCAGGCTGCATCTGCAATTGCAAAAAATTATAATTTTAATAATCATAATAATGGTAACTATGTATATAAGCCTTGGGGTAAAATTACAAAATATAGTAATAATGGTGATTGGAGATATTGCCAAGTAACTGCTGGATTAGGAGGTGCTGCAAATTATATAAGTAATGTGCAAGTTTCAAATGGGAATTCATTTACATCTGCTTTCTTTACAAATAATACTGGTGCAAAAAATACTTCTGTAGTAGGGCAAGTAACTTATCCTGATAAAGCTATAAGCCTTGTTGCAGGTCAAACTTACACTTTTAGAGTAACTGTTGTAGGAAATTGCAAAATACGAACTTGGGTTGATTTTAATTTTAATGCTGCGTATGATGTTGGTGGAGTAGAAGAAACAGCAATTCAAACTAAAAATAACACTTTTGCTGATTTTATTTATACTGTGCCTTCAGGTGTTGGTCAAGCTCAAGGAACAACTCAACTAAGAATAAAAGCTTTAGTTAGTACAGCAGGTACAGTTGACCCATGTACTACATCTGCAAATGGTGAATCTGAAGATTATACTGTCATTATTACTAATAGTTCTTATGTTCCTCAAGCGACATCTGGTGATGGATTACCAAATGGAACAAGTAAAATTGCTTCTATGATTGTTAATCCATTTAATGCTTCAACTACATTTACTCAAAATCAAAATTTTAATGTAAGTTCACTGATAGATTTGAGAAATGGTACTTATCTTAGTGGTGCTTTTACTACAAATCTGCAAGGTGATTTGTATAATAGAAGTGCAAATAACTCTTATACTAATTCAAATTCATTTACATTAAATGGAACTGGAACTCAAAATATAACAGGTACATTCCCTTCAAGTTTTAGTAGTTTGATTCTTAATAAGGCAAGTGGAACAGTTAGCTTAGCTCAACCAATATCAATTTCAAGTTTATTATATTTTAATACAGATAATATTTTGAGTTTGAGTAATAATAGTTTGACATTTGGTACTGCTGCAAGTGCTATTGGCTCATCAACAAATACTTTTACTACAAATAGAATGATTTTATTAGATGGTTCTACTTCAAGTGGAACTATCTTTAAACAGGTTTCAACTGCAATAAGTAACAAATTATTTTTCTTTCCAATTGGTGTTGAAGGTGTCTATAATCCTTGTAGTGTTAGCCTAACTCCAAGCTTGGCTCCTACAAGTACGGCTGCAATGTTTGTAAGATTAATTAATGCCAAACATCCACAAAGATTAAATAATACTAATTTTTTATTAAAGAAATATTGGCAAGTTAATACTACTGGTATTACAGCTACAACTAATAACTTGTTATTTTATTATAACCCAGTAGATACTGGTGGAAATGTAAATAAATATATTCCAGGTTTGTATAATTATTCTACAAGTGCTTGGGAAGTTAATATTGGCACAGCACCAATTGCTGCAACTTCACCTATGACTATTAATAATACTCCATTTGTAAATGGTGATTGGACTGCTGGTGAATCTCCATCATTTTTCCCTGGTAGGATATTTTATAGTATAGCAACAGGCAATTGGAATACCCAAAGTAATTGGTCAAATGTAAGTCATGCTGGACCAGCAGCTTCTTATTATCCGGGTGAAGTATTTGATAGAGACACTGTCAAAATAGATGCAGGTCATAAAATTACATACAATGTAAGTACTGCCTCAATTGATAATATGACAATTGGTGGATCTACTGCAGGTTCTGGCACATTTATTTTTTCAAATTCCCCAGTTTATAAAATGCTAAAAGTAAATTTCAACTTAGATGTTTGGGATGATGGGAATATTTGGAGACCAGCTGCTGGTGGAGGAATTGATACATTAAAAATTGGGGTTAGGTTTAGCAATACAACCACTAGTGTAAATACTGTTAATTTATATAGTACTAATACTGATTTTACTCAACTTCAATTTATATCTGGAAGTAATACAACTAAAACATATACACCAAGTGCAAGTAATAATTTTTCAAATTGGTATAATGTTGTAAATAGTAATACATTTTACTCTACTAATAGTTCTACTATTCAAGGATCTGGGAATTGGGGTGCTTTAGGAAGTGTATTTTTACATAAAAATAATGGATTAGATGATACTTTATTTATTAATTCACCATCTTTTGCTGCTCAAACTGTAAATTCAGCAAATTGTAATTTCTATCATCGAAATGGTATAATCAAACATTTTAATCCTTATGTTTTAAAACTTACTAATACATCTACTAATTTAGATTTATTGCCATATTGTGGATATTCACTTACAAGTGGTACTTTAACTGCTGGAGCTTCTCTTACCTCTAGTGTTAATAATACAATTAATGTTGAGGGTGGATATTTTAAAATTGGTGATGCAATTGATGAAGCCTTTATGTATCAGTCAAGTACAGCTTGTACTTTTTCAAGTGGTACATTTGAAACAGCAGGAGGCTTTAGACCTTATAATGAAGCAGCTGATTTTAATTTTAGTTTAAAAAATAATGGTTTATTGAAAATAAATACAGTTGGAAGCACAAATTCTACTTATAATACATTTGATGTTTTCAAACCAAGTTCTACTTTTAATGTAAGTTCAGGAACTATTAATATAGTAAAAGAAACTGTTGGAGCAAATGCAGATTATTTAGTTAGTGCAAGTTTTGGTTCAATTGATAATGCCTTTTTAAAACTTGGTGATGGTACAAATACGCCAAATGGAACTCAATTCAAAATATTAGGTACTATGCCTATTCATTCACTTCATTTAGCTGCAAATAATGGATTAGCTCAATTAAAAGAGTTGAATTTTACAATGAAAGGTGATTTAGCTATTAATTCAAGTAATACTTTCCAATTGAGAGGAAGTACTTTGAACTTAGCAGGTAATTTTACAAATTCTGGTTTATTTGATGCAACAACTGGTTCTATAATTACTGATGCTCGAATGTTGAATTTGAATGGTAGCTCTACTCAAACAATTTTTAATGCAAATAGTGGTGGAATTACTTTATTTAATTTAAAGCTTTCAAAAACTGCTGGTATGGTTTACTTATCTGCAAGTGGGAATTCTGACTTAGTTATAAATAATACTCTTGAATTTGCTTCAGTTAATAATGTAATACTTGATGCAAGTGCAAATAATTTTAGTAGAACAGTTACTCTTGCTCTGGGTTCAAGTGGAAATCCTGCTATAGCTAGAAATGGTTTGGGGCATGTTAGAGGTAGGTTGTATAGATATTTAACAAGTAATGCAGCTTCTTATTTATATCCATTAGGTGCTGAAACAGTTGCAAAATACAGACCATTAACTCTAACTATGTTAGGCAATGGTAATACAGCAGGTCTATTAGGTAGTATTGATTACCCATTTGATCATCCAAAATTAGATGGAGATACAGTAGATATTACAACTAATATATTACAATACTGGGCTTTAACTCCTGCTGGATTTGCTCTGGGTTCTGGTCAAAAATACAAATTAGAAACTCAATTTTTAAACCCAGGAGATATTAGAAATTCAGCTAATAATACTTTGTTTGAACATTTCTTATGGACTCCTTCTTGCCCTGACTATCCAATTACATGTCCTGCTTCAGGAACTTGGAATAGGACTATTACTGATTCTAAAACTGCAACAACTATGATTAGTACAAATAATTCGAAATTTGGTGATGTTGTAATTGGTATTCCAGCAGGAAAAACTTTTTATTCTATCAAAACTGGTAACTGGAATGACCTTACTTCTTGGTCACTCGATGGTTATACTGGAATTACAAACCCTTCTGATTTTCCAAGATTTGGAATAGATATTGTTAGGATTGGAAATAGTAATACAATATCTTTTGATGCACTTTATGGGTCTGGAGTAAGCACTCGGTCAGTATTTGTTGAGAAATTTAATGGAAACGCTGGTACTTTGAAAATGACAGGTTCAAATGTTTACTTACAAGGTTTTTCATTTACAATTGAAGATGATTGTAGCTTAGAGCATACAAATCAAAACGGTATATCTGACTTAGGACAAGCATCAGGTGCATTAAGATTTTATAGTAGAAGTTTTAACAATTCAGTTTATGTATTAAATTCTCCAAGTCAAAGTATTATTGCAGGTTATGGCTTCCCAACTTCTGTTAAATCAATTATAGTTGATATGGCTGGAGCGACAAATCAAAATATTTTTTCTATTCTTGACAAACCAATAACAAATTTAATAATTAATGATAAGTTATGGGTCAAAAGAGGAGTCTTTTTTCCTCGATTAAGCAGACCTATTGATTATTATGGTAATATAATAGTTGAAGCTAATGGGAAAATAGATTCAGTTACAAATGTTTCTAACTTTGAAGGTAGCAGTTCTAAAACAATAACTATTAATAATAATCAACCTTTAAGATTATATGATTTAAATATAAACGGAACTGGTGATTTGTATCAGTACAAAGGTACAAGCAATAATGCAAATCAAATCGTTTCTGTTAGAAATTCACTTAATTTTAATAGCATTGCAAAGTATAACACAAGAGCTGGTAATTCTAAAATTTATATAGAACCAACTGCATCGGTATTAAGATTGAATTCTACAGCTGGTTATGTAGATGGTGTTATGTCAAGACAGTATGTAAATGGAGCAAGTTCAAGCTCCTTTGATATTGGAGTAAATGGAGTTTATGCACCTGCTTTTATCGAATTATCTACAGGCTCAGGTACAATTGGTAAAGTTGATGCAATAGCTAATATCCCAGTTACTAATGAACCATATTATGGAAATAGATTAAGCACTACTCGAAGAGTACCAAGATATTGGACTTTATCAAGTGGTGATGATGGCTTTACTCTTGGAAATAGAAAAGTTAGTACAACTTTTGGCATACCAGTCAGTAATTTGTCAAGCTTTACATATACTAATGCTGCTTTAAGGCGTAGTAATACGACTGAATCATATACTTGGACTGAAAGAAGAGATAATAATTTATCTTGGGATTTGACAAGTGCCAGAGTAGGTTTATCCGGAAGCTCTTCATTTTGGAATGGCTTTGGAGATTACTATATTGGAGAAAAGGAAAGTAGAACATTTTATTCTATTGCTTCTGGTTCTTGGTCTGGAAATAATGTTTGGGCTTTTGATGCAGCTGGTACAATACCAGCACCTGCAGGAGTTTATCCAAATAGTGATTGGCAATACCCAAGTGATTATGAAACTGAAAAACGTGATAGTGTTATTATTCAAAATTCAAATGCAATTACTTTAAATACTCAACCTGAATTAGCATATTTAAATGTGATAAGTGGTGGTAAATTAATAATTGCAAATGATGGTAATTTCATTAGACAAAGTTCAGTAGGAATAAGTACTCTCAATTTCCAAAGTGGTATTTTGGAAAACAAATCTGGTAGTGGTATTATGACTGATACTTCTTTAAGTTTGTTTAGATTTAATAATTTAACTTTCAATCCGAGCTTTGATTATTTATTTTCAGGTAGCATCCCACAGCAATTTGGAACAGGATTTCCAATTACAATCGGAAGTGCAACTATTTCTAATACTGGAGTTGGCAATAATGGTATTGTTTCTATGGCAGCAACAAGCACTTTTACAGTATTGAATAATATTGATATAGAAAGTGGCAGTTTGAGACCATCAAGCACAATGAGTATATTTAAAATTGGTGGAAATATAATTGCAAATAGTTTGTTTGACTTATCTATTGATAATATTGGTAATCCTACTACTCCTTGTATTGTATTTAATGGTTCGGGAACTACTTCACAATTAATTAGTGGAGCTGTAGGTACAAAATTCTATTGCGTTGATATGGATAGAGGTGCTGGTACTGGTGTTGTTATTAATCAATCATCAACAACAGTTACAAATAATTTTGATTTCCAAATTGGCTCCAATGCAAATAATCAAATATTTGAATTAGGTACAGGTGGAAATATGTTTATGGTGAACTCTAATCCATCTGCAATTACAGACCCAGGCAACAATACTACATTTAGATACTTTAGGACAAGTGTTGGTGGTGGCTCATTAAATTTAAATATTGGCACAAGCAATACATATACTTTCCCAGTAGGTTCTTTAATAAATGGAACTAATGAATTTACACCTGCAATTTATGATGCTGGTCCAGCTGGTACAGGTGGGTATATTGGTTTGAAAACATCAGGTGGAAGCAACCCAAGTGCAACTTATGCTCACTTATATATGAGTCCTTCTGCTGTTGATTATCTTGGTAGATTTTGGACAGTTGATAAAGTTACAACTACAATTCCAGGTAGAATGTACTACAACTATTTGAATTCAGATATTTATGGTAATGAAAATAATTATGACAAAATTGGGCTTTGGGGAAATCCAAGTGAAGGTGCTTCATCTTCTTGGACTTTAGTATCAGGAACTATGTCGCCATTAACAAATCAATATAGCACTCCATCAAACTATTTACCAAGTTTACTGCTTGGTGACTGGGGATTTGCAAATTTAAATTCATTCAAAAGATTGTTTTTTAGCAGACAAAGTGGAAATTGGAATGATCCTAATTCTTGGACATTAAATTCTAATCATACTGGTGCAATTTTTGGAGCAGGACTTTTTCCTAATTTAGTGCAAGATTCAGTTACTATTGGTGGAGGCACAAGTGGAACTAATAACCATAAAATCACATTAAATCTTACAACTGCTGCAATTAGTGGAGTTGCATTAGGTACTTCAACTGTAAACACAGGTACTTTAGCTTCAAGTTCATTTACATTAAACTGTGGTTATTTTAAATTATTTAATGGTTCGTCAATTGAAGTTGGTCATTCAAATGGAATAACATCATCAAATACAATTGGAGCAATTGTTACTTCTGGAAGTAGAACATTTGGAACAGGTGCAAATTATATCTATAATGGTAATACTAATCAATCTATGGGCGATGGTTTGCCTAATTTAGTAAATAGTCTATTTATTAATAATTCGGGCACTGCAAGTAATAATACAGTTAATTTGACTAACAGCACAAGTGTATCAAAAACATTTACTTTAAATGCTGGTATATTAGATATGAGTTCAAATACTATAAGTGGTACTGGAGCTGGATCTGAATATTGGCAAATGGCAAATACAACTATAAGATTAGGTGGCACTAATTCAATGAAAGACTTGTTTAATAGCTACTCTTTATATTTATTAAATATTAATAGCACTTTAGAATTTTATGGTAACAATCAGTATATTAGTCCTTTGCCAACTGGATTAGCAACTGGTCTTGGAAATGTAAACGTAACTGGTGCTGGTAATAAGTTTGTTAATAGCCCTTTGCTAATTCGTAAAAATTTAGTTGTTCAAAATAGTGCAAATCTTACAATTCAAACTGGTATAAATTTGCAGGTTTATGGTAATGCTACTTCGTCTTCTAATATAGTAAATCAAGGATTATTTAATGTAGGGAACTAACATTATTAAAATTATTTAATATAATTGTAATAATAATTAAGTTCAAGTGTTTATACTCATTATATAACTAACAAATTTTACTTGTTTTTTGTTAGTCCCTCCAAAGTCAGCATAAAAAGGTCAAAACAAGTATTGGCATAGTAATTGTTAAATAAATATTGTGTGGAAAATCATTAGATAATTCACCTAATATTAAAGGATTTAAATTCATTTTACTTTAAGGATGACTTAAGTAAAATTGATATGAAAATATTTTAATATTAAATTATGCAAATTAAATGTATGTAATAAGCTTCAAATTGAAGTTAATTACTTGTTAATTAAAGTACTTATAAAAATCAGTATTACTACTTATTAATTCTAATTTGTAATATACCTATTTTTATAATAGTTGAGAAATGAAAAATTTAAAATTAATTAGAAAAATGAATAAAATGAATAAAATTTATAACAGATTTTTAAATTCCAAATCGGAGAACGTCGTGAAGACAAAACACTACTTATGGATAGCCATTTTGGCTATAGT
>JAYTXK010000205.1:0-15460 GCA_043743005.1 Ignavibacteriota bacterium | reverse complement strand
ACTTTTACGTTAAAGCATTAAGTTTAGTTATTGAAATAGATGGTTCAAGTCATAATGATAAAGTAGAATATGATGCTGAAAGACAAATCTATTTAGAATCATTAGGGTTATTTGTTTTTAAGATTGACGATAAAAGTATTAAAAATAATCAATCAAATGTTTTAAAATATTTAGAAAACTTCATTATTGAAAATTATTCAGACAATGCAAACTAAATCAAAATTAAATATTCAAAAAGAAGTTAAATTCCCCTCTCGGACAGACTATGTCTGTCATAGAGGGGTGGATTTTGCTTGCAAAAGACGGGGTGTTTCTTTGTATTATGTGGATATGCCAAAAGATAAAGAAAGTAAATTAGGCGACCATGGAGTAAGAAAGTACGATACCGAAGTAGGTAGGTTTTTAAGTGTGGATAGTAAGTTTGAAAAGTATCATAGCGTTAACCCTTTTCAATACTCATTAAATAATCCAATTTCACAACTCGATAAAGATGGGAAAGATGTATTGGTAATATATAGAGTTGCAGGTACTTATAATATTGCAGACCCTGGTCATATTTCAATAGCTGTAACACTAAACGATCCAAACAGTTCAACAGGTTATAAAATTATTAATAGTTGGAGTTTTACTCCTCAAGATAATTCAATATTAAATGGTATTGAACTTGTAAAAGGTGGAAATGTTGAAAGTAGACAAGCAAATATAATATCTGATATAAAAGATGCAACAGAAATTGTAACATTAAAAACCAATCAGACTTTTGATAAAATTTTATCTTCTTTAATTAACGGAAGAAAACAAGAAAATGAAAAGTATAATTTATATAATAATAATTGTGTAACTACAGCAAATGAACTTATAGATAGAACTTCTAAAATTAATGGAATTGATTTTAATTTAGATAATGAAGAATATAAACCAAGTAATTATGTTGAACAGATAAAAGCAAATAAATCAAATATTGAAAATTTATTTAATGTTAAAGATGATTAATAGCTTCTTAAGTAGATTATTAAACTATATTTTTAATTCTAATATAAATAACCATTATAAATATGGCAATATTATAGCATATTTTATAATTTCTTTTAATATTTTAGTTTTGATAATTGGTATTATATTTATTTTTATACAAAAAAAGAGAAAGTTAGGAGTTTTTTTAATTGCACTTTGTATAATTATCTTAATTGATACTTATTTATTAATTATGGGGTATTACCCTTGGCATAATTGGTATATCAATTTGATTAAGAATATATTTAAATAAAGACTTATCTTACAGTCAATAACATTGTAGTTTTTCATTTAAAAATGTGTTTTACTGCAAAACTGCAATGTGATAATGCTGTGATAATTGAAATAGGACATACTTTTCAAGCTGGCTTGCTTTATGTTTTTATAACTTGGTAAAGCTAAGAGTAGGCTATGTGGATATGAAAGAAACACCCCGTCTTTCTTAGCCTTTAGCTAAGAAATCCACCCCTCTAAATTTATCTAAAGCCAAACTTTCTAAAGAAAGTAAGAGGGGAATTATTGGAATTGAATATTAGTTTGCCTTACTTAAATTCAATTCCAAACTAATCATTCCCTTACTCTGCAAAATTCCTAATACCTTTTCTACTTTTATTTAAACAAATTTTGTAAATTACATTGATATAAAATACATTTTTTGAAATAATTAATAGATAAATTAATGATACCTCTTTGTGTGCCCAATCTAAAAGGAAATGAACTCAAATATGTGCAAGAATGCATAGATACTGAATGGGTTTCTTCTGCTGGAAAATATGTAAATCAGTTTGAAGAAAAAACTGCTGAATTTACTGGCTCTAAGTATGCTGTTGCTGTTTCAAATGGCACTTCAGCTCTGCATATTGGGCTTTTGCTCTCTGGAGTTAGAGCAGGTGATGAGGTAATTGTACCAGCACTCACTTTTATAGCTCCAATTAATGTTGTTCACTATTTATTTGCCGAGCCAGTCTTTATGGACTGTGATGAATACTATAATATTGATGTAAATAAAACTATTGAATTTCTTAAAAATGAAACTACATTCAGAGATGGCACTACTTTCAATAATATGACTGGCAAGAGAATTACAGCTTTAATGCCTGTTCACGTTTTCGGAAATGCAGTAGATATTGAGCCTCTAATTAATATTTGCAATGAAAGAAATATAAAAGTTGTGGAAGATGCTACTGAAAGTCTTGGCACTTTCTATAATTCTGGGAATTTAAAGGGAAGGCATACTGGCACTATTGCTGATTTTGGTGCTTTATCTTATAATGGAAACAAAGTAATTACTACCGGCGGTGGTGGTATGATATTAACAAATAATGAAGAATATGCTAAAAAAGCTAAATATTTAACCACTCAAGCAAAAGACGACGAAGTTAGATACGTGCATGGAGATGTTGGTTTTAATTATAGACTTACTAATATTCAAGCTGCATTGGGCGTGGCTCAAATGGAACAATTAAAAGGCTTCCTTGAAATTAAAAAACACAATTACGAATATTATAAAGAAAAAATTAATAATATTGATGGGCTTCAAATAGCGAATACTCCTAATTATTCTAAAAATAATTATTGGATGATTGCTATGCAAATTGACAAAAAAGTTTATGGAAAAGATAGGGAAGAGCTTATGGCTTACTTGGGTGAAAACAAAATCCAAACTAGACCAGTTTGGCATTTGAACCATCTTCAAAAACCTTTTGCTCATAATCAATCATACAAAGTTGAAAAAGCTTTTGAATTAGCCGAAAATACTCTTAATATACCATGTTCTACTAATCTAACAAAAGAAGATATGGATTTGGTAATAAGCACTTTATCAGGAAAATAGAAATGCCAAAAATAGCTATAGTTGGTGGTGGTGGTCATTCCAAAGTATTAATAAGTATAATTTCAAAATTAACTAATTATGAAATTGTTGGCTACACCGACTTGGAAAATCAAGGCGATATTTTAGGAATAAAATATCTTGGAAATGATAATGAATTTGATTTACTTTTTTCCAATGGTTTAACTAATTTAGCAATTGGAATAGGAACAATTAACACAAGTGATTTGAGAGAAAGTATTTATAATAAATTCACAAATATTGGATTTGAATTTCCTGAAATTATTTCCCCTAAAGCTATAATCAATGTTGAAGTAAGTATTGCTTTTGCCACAATGGTATTTGATGGAGTGGTTGTTAATTCAGGAACAAATATAGGCAAAGGTGTAATTTTAAATACTAATTCTACAATAGAGCACGATTGTATAATTGAAGATTTTGTGCATATTGCTCCAGGAGTTACTTTAAGTGGCAATGTGCATATTGGCAAATATTCAATGATTGGAGCTGCCTCTACTATTGTGCAAGGTGTGAATATTACAGAAAAAGTAATTATTGGTGCAGGCTCTGTGGTAACAAAAAGTATTTTAGAAAGCGGTACTTATGTTGGGTGTCCAGCAAGGAGAATAAGTTGAAAGTATTAGTAGCTGTAATTATGTATAACGAATCGAAAAATATTGAAAAAACTTTATTAGATTTACAATCAAATAATAATAATCAATATGATATAGTGGTGATTGATAATGGCTCATCAGATGATTCGGTAGATAAAATGCGAAAATTAGGTTTGCCTGTGGTGGCACATTGCATTAATTCTGGCAGTTCTATGGGTACAGTTAGGGGATATTTTAATTATGCTGCTGCTATGGAATATGATATTCTATGTCAATTTGATGGTGATGGTCAGCATATAGCAAGTGAATTAAGTAAAATTATAGACCCTATCAAAAATGGTGAAGCAGATTATGTAATAGGCTCTCGATTTATCAATAAAGAAGGATTTCAATCATATTTTATTCGTAGATTAGGCATTAATCTATTTGCTTTTCTTGATTCTCAAGCTATTGGACAAAAAGTAACGGATGTTACTTCAGGATTTAGAGCTTATAGCAAGCGAACGATTAATTTCTTTGCTAAGCATTATCCTCATGAACTTCACGATACAAATCAGTTATTGATATTGGCACATTTTTCAGGTGCGAAAATTCTTGAAGTGCCAGTGCTTATGAAACCACGTGAACATGGAGAAAGTGAATATAATATGATGAATGCAATTGTATATCCATTCAAAGGGATTTTGAATATAATTGGCTGTATCATTCAAAAAAGCATTATCCAAAGATATAAAAAGGTAGAATATGGGAATTAAAATACAAATAATAGCTGTAATGCTTGGTCTGATTTTTTTCTTTTTTATAGCTAAATTTATAAAGAAAAAAAGTTTTAACCCATCATACTCAGTAATGTGGATTTTTGTAGCAGTATTTTTAATTTCGATCCCACTCTTTCAAAATTTTTACCAATTTATATCACATGATTTGATTGGATTAGATGATGCAAGACATATTATTTATATTGCTTTAATTGGGTTTCTTCTAATTTTCAATTTTTATATTACTACAAAATTGACTAAAATGAATGACCAGATACAAACCTTAATTACTCACACTGCAATTTTAGAAAATAAAATTGAACAATTAAAAAAGGGAAAATAAAATGACAACAATGAAAGAAATTTTTGAAAATTACAAGAACATAGCAGTAGTTGGTTTTTCAAGAGATTTATCAAAAGCTGCACATACTGTACCCGGCTATATGAAAAAGCAAGGATATATATTATATCCAGTGAACCCAAATGCTGAAACAATTATGGGCTTAAAATGCTATAAATCTTTAAGTGAAATTCCTGAAAAGATTGATATGGTTAATATTTTTCGTCCTGCACAAGACTGCCTTGATTTAGTGGAGGAGGCAGTATCAAGACATAACCTAAATGGTGATATTAAAATGATTTGGCTACAACTCGGCATAATAAACAACGAAGCCAAAATGATTGCCGAAGAAAACGGCATTGAATTTATTCAAGATAAGTGCATATATGTAGAGCATAAAGCAGTTAGGTAGTAGTGGGGATTTGGGATGTAATAAAATTAATCGAAAAAGATGGGTGGGTTTTAGTTAGAACTCGTGGAAGTCATTGATAATACAAACATCAAATGAAGTTCGCCTTCCCAACTTGCCAATACATCAACATTTGCTATAGTTGAAATTGAGCTAGTAAAAGTTCAAATCATTTCCATTATTGGGTTTAAAATACTTAAAATAGATTTCTTATCTAATATAGAAAAAGCAAACCATTTTTTACCTAAATCTTTCAGTGAAGCACCTAAGTGATAGACTTCAATTCCATCAATAATCAAAAATCTGTCATGACTTTTATCAAATGATATAAATTCAAAGTTGTGATATTGTTCATTTGCTTTTTTAACATCTAAATCCAGTACTTTACTTTTGTTTTTACTTAATAAAATTACTTTTACATCTTTCTTTTTTTTACTTAAATGAATAAGTGTACTTTCATCAATATAATTATCAATTAATATTATGGTTTTTTGAGCAGAACGAATAATTTTTGAAATAAATACGTATGCGTCAAATACTTGGCCATCGAAAAAAATACCTTGAGTGGGTATGGTATATCGGCTTTCTAAAGCTTTAAATACTTGTTCAATCTTTTGTTCGCTAATAAGTTGCTTATTCTCAATACTATTTAATCTTTGAAAAAGCAATGCATTATCCGAAAGTACTTTACGCATTTTTACGAATGCATCTATAATTTTTATACTTGCAATAATTGCTGTTTCGCTCTTTAATACTGCAGAAAGCATTGCTACTCCTTGTTCTGTGAAAACAAAGGGTAATTTCCTTTTTCCACCCCAATTTGAAGTCGTAATTTGCGACTTCAAATTATCATTACTTTCTTTGGTCGCAATTTGCGACTTCAAGTCTTCCCATTCTTCAAAAGTTAATTGAAACATAAAAGGTAAGGGAAATCTATTGCTGTTGCGTTTGACTTGTTCGTTAAGTCTTTTTGTTTGAACTTGATACAACTCTGCTAAATGAAAATCTAACATTACATGATTTTCTCGAATATTGAAAATTCGATTTTCAATCTCTTGTGTATAAATTAGAAAATTATTTGTCATAGCAATTCCACAATATAGGTCAAAATATCTGCAAATAATGAATCTTTTGAGTTTAATAAAATTAAAATAGTTCAATATATATTAAATCAAAAATATCATCTCCATTCAATATAGTATTTTATATTAATTAATAAAACTAGGCTCATACTTGTTTTATATAATTAAAATAATAATAAATTCAAATATTTCTTTTTTACAAAGTTACTCAAAAATACATTAAATTTATACAATTATAAATTTAAATGATATTGCCATAAATATAAATCAAATAATATATTTAAGAAAACGTAATTTCAATAAAATGATAATTAAAGAAGAAATAAAATTAATCGAAAAAGATGGGTGGGTTTTAGTTAAAACTCGTGGAAGTCATCGACAATATAAACATCAAATAAAGTCTGGCTTAGTAACTATTCCTGAACATCTAAATGAAGATATAGCAATTGGGACATTTAAAAGTATATTGAAACAATCAGGAATTAATAATGTATAAGTTTGTAGTAATTTATGAAAAAACTGGAACTGGATTCTTGTCATATTCTCCAGAATTACCTGGCTGCATTGCTATTGGTAATACAATAGAGGAAACAAAAATTAATATGAAGGAAGCTATTGAATTTCACATAGAAGGAATGACAATTGAAGGCTTAGAAATTCCAAACTCTGAAGCTATTTATACTCAATTTTTAGAATTGAATTAATTAATGGAGATAAATATAATTGTCTTCTTCTTGTAAACTATTGATAAAAATAAAATTAAAATGAATACTTTAAAAATCACCTCTAATATTGTAATTTTTGGAATTATGCTTGTATTTCTATCAACAATATAATTTAATATCCAAATAATTCCAATTCTTAATATTTATAATCTAAACTATTTAGTGGCATTATTGCTCGTTTCTCGACATTATTTTATTGATAAATCAAATTCTTATTCGGATAAAACAAATTTGATTATTACAATTACGTGGGGTATAAGCTCAATTATATTTATTTTATGTTCAATTACTCTTCCACATACTAATAAGATTTATACTTTAATTAATGCTATATCTATGACTATAAATTTTGTTGTTATATTTATGTTTTTATATAAATTAGATTATAAAAAGAAAAACTTAGAATAGTTAGGCACTAAGTAAAGTTTGTACTTGGTTGTTTTATACTAAGTAATTGAAAATAAATATGAGGTTGTTTGCCTTCTTCCTCATCAAGTTCATTCCAAATGAAGTTCGCCTTCCCATCTTGCCATTACAGCCGAAGCAAGGCAATTACCAATTAGATTTATGCTTGTGCGAGCCATATCCATAAGCTCGTCCACCCCAAGTATTAAGGCAATTCCCTCTAATGGCAATCCAAATGTAACTAAAGTACCTGATAAAACTACTAATGAAGCTCGAGGAACAGCTGCAATACCTTTACTTGTTAGCATTAGAGTTAGCATCATTAATATTTGCTGCCAAATAGTTAAATTAATACCAGCAGCTTGTGCTACAAATATTGAAGCTATTGCCAAATACAAAGTAGAACCATCTAAGTTAAACGAATACCCAGTTGGTAATACAAATGATACTATTCTTCGAGGTACCCCAAATTTAACCATAGATTCTAAAGCATCAGGCAAGGCAGCATCAGAGGAAGTAGTTGAAAATGCAATCAAAGCTGGTCCTTTCACTGCCATCATAAATTTTTTGATTGGTATTCTGGCAATTAACATTATTGGTATTAATACTAAAAAGAAAAATGTAATCAATGCACCATATAATGTTAATACCAACTTGCCAAGATTGACCAACACGCTTGCTCCACTATGACCAACTGTAAAGGCTATTGCAGCTCCAATACCAATAGGAGCAAATTTCATTACCAAACCAGTAAATTTAAACATAACCTCTGATAATCCTTCACAAAAGTTTAATATTGTTTCTTTTGGCTTTCCCTTTACTTGAGTCAATGCAATTGCAAAAAGAATACTAAAAAATACTATTTGAAGTACATCATTGGCTGCAGCGGCTTCTATAAAGCTCTTTGGTACAATATGTTCAATTACTCCACTAAAAGTAATTTGATTACTTTTGGCTATTTCGATAGCTTTCAAATCTGGTGGTGGAAGTTTTATCCCATATCCGGGTTGCACATAATTTACTGATACAAGTCCAATTACTAATGCGAGTGATGTAGCAATTTCAAAATATATTATAGATTTGAATGCTAATCTTCCTACTGCTTTCAAATCATCACTATGACCAGCAATGCCTACTACAAGAGTACCAAATATTATCGGAACTATTATAGATTTTATCATTCTCAAAAATATATTTGAAATAACTTTCAAATTTTGTGATTGAGATGGAAAAAAATAACCAAATGTAGCACCAAGTATCATTGCTATCATTATCCACTTAGTAAGGGATATTTTATTCAGAAATTGCCAGCTTTTTTTAATCATATTTCTTTGAGTTTTGTAATATGTGCAATAATAAGAAAGAAATATTGCTAAACAAAGAACTTTTTGTATTATTTTTGCTTAATGTAAAATTGTTGAACAATTCTCATTTGAATTTATCAATATTTTTAATTAATTTGAATAAATTTTTAACATATTTGGAGTAAATTAATGAAAAAAGTATTCTTTTTGTTTGCAATTGCTATTTTAGCATTGGGTTCAGTAAAGCTAAGTGCTGCTGATTCTGCACCAAGTGATGGCTCAATAGGTTTGGGTACATTGATAAGTGCAGATATGCTTAACTATAACTTAGGAGCAGTAGGTGCATTGAATGTAGGAACTAATTTTCAAATTGGTATGAAATTAGGTTTTGCATATAATTCTTTAAGCAATAATAATAGTTATATGGCTTATGCAATAGGTCCTTATGGTAGATATTATTTGGGTAGTATGAAATCTTTAAGACCATTTGTTGATGCAGGTTTGCAAATCGGATCTTATGGAAAAATTAATGGCGATTATACATTAATCAAAATTAATTTGGGTGGAGAATGGAATCCATATAAAACTGTTGGTGTATTAGCTGGCTTTAGCTTTTTTAGCTATGAAAGTAATCAAAGCATTATGTCTATTGGATTAGGTGCCCCTTTTATTGGAGCACTTTGGTATTTCTAAACTAAGCTATTTCAATTAGTATTTTATAAAAGCTACCAAAAAAAAGGTAGCTTTTATTTTGTTTCCATCACTTCAAGTTTGATTAGGAATCAAATGTATATTTGTCGCAATAATAATTATATTTGTAAATGTTTAGAAGTTTGTTTCATAAACTATTATATATTTATTAATTTGCTTAATTGTATTGCTAAGGTATTAAAATGCTAACTTTAATTAAAAAAGACATAAAATCCTCCTTCCCAAAGAATTTGGAAAATGAAACTATAGAAAAAAAATCTTTTGATAATTTCAAGAAATCTTTAGTTAAAATGCTTACTGATATATCAAAAAAAACAGAAAATTATAATAAACTTCATATAACAAATTTTATAAATGAAACATTTTACAAAAATAATTATAAAGTCAATAATGATCTTTTTAATATAGATTGTACCATAAGTAGCAATTCTGATAATGATAATCCTATTGTTTTAATTGAAACAAAAGCATTAAAATCTAAAGAAATGATTAATCAATCAGATGCAAATAAACAATCTCTAAGGCAACTTATATTATATTATTTCAGACAACTTGATAAAGAAAATCAAAATATTAAACATCTAATTATTACTGATGGTTTTGAATGGTATTGCTTTAATAAAGATGTATTTAAATTGAAATTACATAATGACTCAAAGTTAAGAAAGATTTATAATGAAAATACAAATAGTTTAAATGAATTTTTATATAGTGTTATTAATGATTATTTAGGTTCTCCAAATACAAAAATAGAATTGGAATGTGTATATTTCAATTTAGAGAATTATTCATTTATTGATGATGGAATATTTACTGAACCTAATCAAAAAAAAGAAATACCTGAAACATTTTTAATTGATCTTTATCATTTCTTTTCTCCTGAAAATTTAGTCAGAAAACCATTTATTAGCGATTCTAATAGCCTTAATAAAGATTTTTATAATGAACTTCTTTATATCCTTGGCTTAGAAGAAAAGAAAGTAGATGGAAAAAAAGTGCTTGAAAGAGCAGAAAAAAAACAAGATGCTTCACTACTCGAACTAACTATTAAAGAGCTTACTGAAAAAGAACAAATAAGTTCAATAAAAGAGGAAAAGGAAAGAAATCAAAAACTCTTTGAAACTGCTCTTGAGCTATGTATCACTTGGCTGAATAGAATTTTATTTCTCAAACTTTTGGAATCTCAATTAAAATCATATCACCCAAAAAGTGATGAATATGCTTTTATGAATAAAGCCAAAATCAAAAATTTTGGTGAATTGCAAAAACTCTTTTTTGATGTATTGGCAGTTAAAATTACTGATAGAAGTTTAAATAATAAAACTAAATTTGATAAAGTACCTTACTTAAATAGTTCTTTATTTGAACGAACTTTATTAGAATATACATTTATTCAAATTAATCAATTAGCCGAAGAAGATTTTGATATTTATAAAAATAGTATCCTACAGAAATCGGAATATGAATATAAAAAACAAAGCACTCTTGAGTATATTCTTAATTTTTTAGATTCTTTTGATTACTCCAATATTTCAAATGAAAAGGTAGTTGAAAAGAAAAAAACTATTATCAATGCTTCTGTACTTGGGCTTATATTTGAAAAAATAAATGGTTATAAAGATGGCTCTTTTTTCACTCCCGGTTATATCACTATGTATATGGCTCGTGAAAGCTGTAGAAATGCTGTAGTTCAAAAATTCAATGATTCGAAAACTCTAAAAAGAGAAGCTAAAGATTTTGAAGATTTGAAAGACTTGATTGATTACACTTTAGAAGAAGAAAGAGATAAAGCAAATAAAATTTTAAATACAATTAGAATTTGCGACCCTGCTGTTGGCTCTGGGCATTTCCTTGTATCAGTCTTGAATGAACTAATTCAAATCAAATATGATTTGAAAGTTTTGACTTATAAAAATTTAAGAAAAAGGATAGATAAAGATTGGGATATTTTAATAGAAAATGATGAATTGATAGTAAACGATAGAGATAAGAAAACGCCTTTTAAATATGAATTTCAAATAATTGAAGACTCAAATACTAATTATATTAATTCAGAAAATCAAGAATTACAAGAAACACTATTCCACGAAAAGCAAACTTTAATAGAAAATTGCCTTTTTGGAGTGGATATTAATTCAAAATCTGTTCAAATTTGTCAATTAAGACTTTGGATAGAACTTTTGAAAAATGCCTATTATATAAATGCAGAAGTAAAAAATGGACTTGAAACTCTACCAAATATTGATATTAATATCAAATGTGGCAATTCACTTGTTTCAAGATTTTCTATCAATGATGAGAATATGAATGTACAAGATAAAACAAACCTTAATAGATATAAGGACCTTGTTTATATGTACAAAAATGAGGAAAGTAGGGAAAATAGAAAAGAATATAAAAGAGTGATTGAGGAAATCAAATCTAATTTTAGAGGAATGCTCCTGCCAAAATCAAGTAAAGAAAAAGAATTGATAAATGCTACTGCTAAATTAGATAATTTACTTTACCAGCCTAGAGCATTTAATGAATCTTTATCACCAAAACAAATAAAAGAAAAAGAAAAACTTGAAGCAAAAATCTCTAAGCTAAAAGAAGAAGAAAATAATGAAATAAATTCTGATGTTTATAAAAATGCTTTTGAATGGAGATATGAATTTCCAGAAGTGCTTGATGAAAATGGACATTTCTTAGGTTTTGATATAATTATTGGAAATCCGCCGTATGGAGTTGATTTATCTAAAATAGAACAAGAATTTTATAATAGAACTTACAATATTGGTTCTACTGATACTGCAATTTTATTTATTAAAAAATCTTATGAAATAAATAATAAAAACGGGAATATTTCATTTATCATTCCAAAAGCATTTGCATTTGCCTCTAACTATGCAAAAATTAGAAATTTTGTTTGGGAAAATTTAAAAATAATGATAGATTGTAAAAAAGTATGGAAAGATGTACTTTTAGAGCAAGTAATAATTGTAGTTAGTAAAGAGAATTATATAAACTATAAATCAGGAAACACAATTGGAACTAATATATTTCATACAGATATTATTAATAAAAATGATTGTAAAAAATTTGATTTATTTCTAAATGGAGTTTCAAATATTGAAATAAAAATTGCAGAAATAATATATACAAATTCTATATTTATAAAAGATATAGCTGACAACAAAAGAGGAATAATATTAAATAAATTTATTTTAAATGGGAATTACTCTGTTGTTGGTTGTAAAGAAATTGATAAATATGGTATTAAAAGCATAAGAGGATATGTAAATGAAAATTACGAATATATTAATTCAAGAATCAAACCAAATAGTTTATTAGTTCAAGGAATAGTTTCACATATAGAAAACCCTATAGAGCATATAAAAATTACTGCTTGTATTCCAAATAAAGAAATAGATTATATTGCTGATAATATAAATCAATTAACTTTGATTAAAAATTATTCTAATAAATATCTTTGGTGTATGTTAAATTCTAATTTAATTAACTGGTATTCTTTTCGTTTTATTTATGGAAAAGCTATACGAACTATGCGATTTGACAACCCAATAACTTCAAGAATTCCTATCAAAAGTCTAAATTTAACAGAACAACAACCATTTATTACACTTGTTGACCAAATATTAGAAGGTAAAAAAGAAGGCAAAGACACCACAAGTTTAGAAAAAGATATAGACAAAATGGTATATGATTTGTACGAGCTCACACAAGAAGAGATTGAAATAGTAGAGGGCAGAGGGTGAGATGGGGGAAAAACTAGAAAAAGGAGTTGCAAACAATATTCACAGTCAAATACCGATAAAAAAGGAATTTAGTAAATTAATTAAAGAATATACTGAAATTGTAAAAAAAATGTATAACTTGAGTAAATCAAAAAAAACAACTTCTAACATAATTAGAGAAAATTACATTATCTTTAGTGAAAAATACAATGAAGTTTTTACTCCATCATCTAAATTAATTCATCAATTAGCATTTGATAGATATGTTGAGTTTATTGGGTATTACAAAATAAATGATAAAAGAAAATCTATAGATAGTTCAAATTATAAAATTCAAGATTTTGCATTACAAAATGAATTTTCAGATAACCTTTGGTTTGGTGAAACAAAAAACGAAATTCAAATAACATTTAATAACTTAGTAAACCAGTTAAACATATTAAAGTCAATTGAATCAAATATAAATAAAATTTTATTTGACATTGAATATTTTATAACAAAGGACTTACTTTCAAATGAATTAGAAACTTGTAAAGTTCTATTAAAAATAAATATAAGAGCAGCAGGATCTTTAGCTGGTGTAATTTTAGAAAAAAGTTTAAGCGATATTTTACAAAAACATAATGTTAAAAATATAAATAAAAATAGCACAATAAATCAGCTAAATGATTTATTAAAACAAAATCATTTAATAGATGATAATATGCATAAGAAAATTACATATTTATCAGGAATTAGAAATTGCTGTACTCACCAAAAAGAAAAAGAACCAACAAAAGAAGAAGTAGATGAGTTAATAAATGAAACAGATAGTATTTTCTTCAAAATTGATAAATAAGTGACATAAAGTTATAGAAGCAGTAACAGATAAATCACAAGGCAAAGACACCACAAGTTTAGAAAAACAAATAGACAAAATGGTATATGAATTATATGAGCTTACCCCAGAAGAGATTGAGATAGTAGAAGTAAGAGGGTAAGATGGGAGGCACTATAACAAGGGGTTGCAACCCCTTGTTGATAAATGGTATATGATTTGTACGAACTCACCCAAGAAAAAATCGAGATAGTAGAGGGGTGAGTAAACATATCCCCTATTTATACGTCAATAATACATATTCGTGTGTTTTGTTATAAATTCTCCTCCTGTGGAAGAGTGGCTGACAAAGTCAGACGAGGTGTTAAAAAATACTCTTTAAAAAGCAAATATTAAACACTTGATTTCTCCCTTAGGGTCGAAATGACGCATAAAAAATGTGTAATTTACTGCAAAATACTGCAAAGAATATGCGTAAGTCGTTGATAAATAGCAAAGTGGTTTTGCAATGATTTTTCTCCCTTATTGAAAGGGAGATGTCAGTTTGCTGACAGAGGGTTTTTCTTAATTTGTTGTTTGCTCTGCAAAGTTTTAACTACAACCCCTCACTTAGTCTCTCCCCTTTGGGGCGAGAAACAAGATAAAAAGCTTAAATCACTGCAATTACTGTAAAGAATATGCTTAAGTGATTGATAATATATATAGTTGCAATTGCAGTGGATTTGGTATTAAGCCCATCTCCAGACGTGGAGAGGGGTTTGGGGTGAGGTCAGCAGTTTATTTTGAAATACAAATACCAAACACTTGATTTCTCCCTTATGGTCGAAATGACGAATTAAAAAAGCCATATTTACTGCAAAGGGTCAATCGACCCCTGCAAAATATCGCATAAGTGCTTGATAAATAACAAAATGATTTTGCAGTAGATTACGACAGTAATTTATCTTCTAAGAGATAAAATCTTCAAATTTGAGGCTTTAATTTTTTAATTACGTTAAAATTATATAACTGAAAGTGAGAGAAATAATAGTAATTAAGATTAGAAATTCTATAATTTTTACTACTTCTAAAAATAAAACATTAACTAATTCTTCAAGTAAATAATATTATTACAAATTTATAAAGAATAAATATGAAAAGTTTACTTTTATCTGCAATTCTATTTTTTAGTATTGCCAAAATAAACGCAAATGAACCACAAAAAGCTGAAATAGATAATACTGCACCAAATTTTACTCTGGTAGATAGTTATGGCAAAACTCATAACTTAGCTGATTTTAAAGGAAAATATGTTGTTTTAGAATGGGTAAATTATGGTTGCCCTTTTGTAAAAAAACATTATGAAAGCAAAAATATGCAATCACTCCAAAAAGAATATACTGGCAAAGGTGTAATTTGGTTATCAATATGCTCTTCGGCTGATGGAAAAGAAGGAAACTATTCTAATGATGAAATTAATATAAGAAGTAAAGAATTTGGTTTGGCTTCAACTGCTTATTTGATTGATAATAATGGTGTAGTTGGCAAAATGTATGGAGCAAAATCTACTCCTCACATGTTCATAGTTGACCCAAAAGGTACACTTGTATATGCTGGTGGAATTGATGATAAAACCACTCCAGACCAAGAAGACATTAAAACTGCTAAAAACTTTATTAAAGTTAATTTAGATGCTGCTTTAGAAGGAAAACCAGTTCCAATTAAAACTTCAAA
>JAYTXK010000204.1:0-3539 GCA_043743005.1 Ignavibacteriota bacterium | reverse complement strand
AACCCAAATTCAATAAATTATTTAATGAAGAAAATCAAAATGGAGAGTATATTATTTACAATTTAAAAGATTAAAATAGTTATAATTATGAGTACAATGATGTAAAAGATGATTTTTTTTTTTTGTATATTCAACCCAAAATAAATAATTTTTTAATGAAGATAATTGAGAAATCAACTATTTGTATTTTAATTAGCTTTTAGAACCACCTCGTCAGGATTTACCTTCCACTCCACCTTTGTGGAGAATTATTAAAAATAAAATATAATGGTTGAAGTCAAATTTACGAATAAAATTTAGTAAATTGTAGTAAAATTTGTAATTTTTAATAATATATTTTTAAGAATAAAAAAAAGCTCAAATTTATTAAGAAATCCTATTTACCAAATTTCCCCTTCAAATCATTCAATGAAAAGCTCTCTTTTGGTTTTTCAATTGCTTTAGGTATTGATATATTGTTTTTCTTAGCTTGCTTAATTGAAAGAGCTACTCGCTTTAATTTTTCATTTACATCTGTTACCATTACATTTACTATTTGTCCAACTTTTAGAATTTTAGTAGGCTCTTTCACATAGCCATTAGCAATTTCAGAAATATGAACTAAACCGTCTTGATGAACACCAATATCAACAAAAGCACCAAAATTAGTAATATTAGTAACTACTCCTTCAAGCTCCATTCCTATTCTAAGGTCTTTAATTTCTTTAATGCCATCATTAAAACTTGCATATTTGAACTCTTCACGTGGGTCTCTACCCGGCTTTTCAAGCTCAGAAAGAATATCTTTTAAAGTTGGTTCGCCAATAGCTTCAGTTACATATTTTTTTAAGTTAAGAGTTTTTAGCTTTTCATTTGTTTTTGTAATTTCACTTATAGGCACTTGCAAATCACTAGCAAATTGTTCAACAATTTTATAGCTTTCTGGGTGGACAGCAGTATTATCAAGTGGGTTTGAGCCATTTTTTATTCTTAAAAATCCTGCAGAAAGTTCAAAAGCTTTATCTCCAAGTTTGGCAACTTTCATTAGCTCTCTTCGAGATTTGAAAGCACCATTTTTGTTTCTATAATCAATTATATTAGTTGCAATTGAAGTATTCAAACCAGATACATAAGTTAGTAATTCTTTAGAAGCAGTATTCAAATCCACTCCAACGAAATTCACACAAGATTCAACTGTTTCATCAAGTCTTTTCTTAATCAGCTTTTGATCTACATCATGTTGATACTGACCCACTCCAATTGATTTTGGATCAATTTTCACAAGCTCTGCAAGGGGGTCTTGAAGTCTGCGAGCAATACTAATTGCACCTCTTACTGTTACATCTAAGTCTGGAAATTCTTTTACAGCAACTTCACTTGCTGAATAAATTGATGCTCCAGCCTCACTAACAGTAACTTTTATTGGTTTTTTATCTAATTTTGAAATTACTTTCTCAACAAATTCATCAGTTTCTCTCGAAGCTGTTCCATTCCCTATTGCAATAAGTTCAATATTGTATTTTTTAATAAAATCTAAAATTAATTTTTCAGCATTAATTTTCTCATTTTCAGAATTGAATGGAAATATTGCTTTATATTCCATATACTTACCAGTATTATCCAAAGCACATACTTTGCAGCCAGTTCTAAAACCAGGGTCTATGCCCATAGTTGGCTTCATACCAGCAGGAGCTGAAAGTAACATTTGTCTTACATTATTTTCAAATACCTTAACTGATTCCACATCAGCAATTACTTTTTTGTCTAATCTAAGCTCGCCAATTAGAGAATTTTTGAAAAGTCTTGTGTAAGAATCTTTAATCATATTAGTATAAAATGAAACTATATCAATTTGGTTTGAAATAATTTCTTTCTTTTCTAAATAATTAAGAATATCAGATTCTTCAAATTTCAAATCAATGCTTAAAATCTTTTCTGCTTCTGCCCTTCTCATAGCAAGCATTTGATGTGGAGCAACTTTTGAGATAGGAACTTGAAAATCTCTGTACATTTCAAATTTAGTAGAACCAACTTCAAATTCAGCTTTGATTTTTGTAATAAATATTCCATTTTTACCAATAAACTCTCTTACCCAATTCCTAAGATTTACATTTTCAGAAAGCTCTTCAGCCAGAATATCACTTGCACCTGTTATTGCTTCTAAGCCAGACTTAACTTCTAGCTCAAGATTTATAAATTTCTCAGCTTCTGCTTTTAATTCAATTTTAGTATTATTTTGGTTAGCTTCTCTAATCTGTATTGCAAGAGGCTCTAATCCTTTTTCTCGAGCAATTGTAGCCTTGGTTCTTTTCTTTGGTTTGTAAGGCAAATACAAATCTTCAAGGATATTTTTTTTCAGGCAATCTTCAATTTGTTTTCTCAATTCAGGAGTTAATTTGCCTTGCGAATCAATTGATTCTAAAATAGCTAATTTCCTTTCTTCAAGCTCGTTTAAGTAATCAGCTCTATCAAATAGGTCTCTAAGATGTGTATCTGTTAGTTCTCCAGTTTTTTCTTTTCTATATCGAGCAATAAAAGGTAAAGTACCACCTTCTTCTCTAAGTGCAAGAGCATTTTCAATTTGCCAAGTTTTCAATCCAAGTTCAGTAGCTATTAAGCTATTTATTTCAATCATCAATCTTTTTTCCAATTATAAAAATAAAATACTATTCAATATAACTAAATTATGTCTTTTCTCCAAAAGTATCTTATACAATGGAATAGTAACTTATTAGTTAACTATTAGAAAATACATATAATTAAATACACTTTTTATTTAATTTTTTAAATCTAATGGCTTGGCAATGCTGGAATAATTTCTAATTCCATTTTGTTTTTATCACGAATAATTGTAATTTTATATTTTTCTCCAGCTTTTAATTCTGATAGCATATTAGTATAATCATAAATATTCTTGATGTCTTTTCCTGCTAGTTTTATAATTATATCTCCACCTTTTATTCCAGCTTTATCGGCAGCACCATCTTTTCTTACTCCAGATAGTTTCATTCCTTCCACATCAGCAGTATAGTCTGGAATAGTACCAAGAGCTACACCAAAACTTTTAGCATTTGCTTGATTGCTCGACATAGTTACATTTGCATAAGCTAAATTACTATCTAATTTTAAAACATCAATAATTACATTTGCAGCAAATTTAGTTACTTTTTCCATTCCTTCAAAATTCAAATTTTCAGTATCATCATTATATTTATGGTAATATTCGTGCAGCCCAGTAAAGAAAGCTATTACAGGAACACCTTTTTTATAAAATGCCATTGCATCAGTTGGCAAATAGGGGTCGTCTTGCATTTTTAAATCAAATCCAGCAACAATATTTTTCTTTTCAAGGATCTTCTTCCAGCCGGGCGAAGACCCCAAGCCTTGAGCTGATAATTGATTGTTTTTAAGCATTCCAACCATATCAAAATTAAAATAAGCCTTAATCTTTTTAATATCAATACTTGGTTTATCGCAAAATGCTTCAGAACCAACAAGACCTAATTCTTCTCCAGACCACCAGCCAAAAATTACATTTTTAGTAAATAATTCAGGTTTGT
>JAYTXK010000203.1:0-3166 GCA_043743005.1 Ignavibacteriota bacterium | reverse complement strand
TTTCATTCTCATTGCTTCTAAGTCATCTATTTTATTTGCTAATGTCTTAGTTTCATCTGAAGATGTTGCTTTTATTTGTTCAAGATATGCTTTGTTTTTATCCAATTCATCTCTTAATTTATCTAATAAAGTTTTGTAATCAGAAATTTTTTGAAAATCCTCTTTGCTTTTCAAACCAAAGTCTGCCATATTTAAATTATAAGTATTTAATAGTGAATCAAATTCTTTTTGTAAAGAATCTTTAGTAAATACCATAGCATCATATTTACCTACTGTAACACAGCCTGATAATATTATCAAAAAAGAAAATATTATTGGAATGATTAGTTTCATAAATCTTCCTAAATTAACAATTAATTAAATATTAATTACTTTTTGAATTAATTTGTAAATCTTTGAGTTTTGAAAAGTCGTGAGATAAGTCTATAATATTTAATACACATCCACGAGTTTGATCTAAATAAACTGTTTGAAATCTTTCAAAAATCATTTCATCTGCTTTACTTTGCAAATTCATTAAATTCATTCTAAAATCTTCTAAAGAATTTTCAAATTCTCTTTGAATTAAATTCAAACCATCAGCAGTAGAATCTAATTTTTTTAGCTGTTTTGATAAATTCCAAATGATTTTACCTTGAAAAATAAGATTAGCAACTTCATTTATCATTCCAAAACTTGCACCAAGTTCCAAAATAAAACCTATATCATTTTTTTTTCTTAAAGTACCTTTTGAATGTTCATCAATTGCTTGAATTACATTTTGAGTATCTTGAGATAATTCCATTTTAACCTATTTTAAAATCAGTATTTGATAGTTGCTAATATTGAATTAAATATTTTTGTAAATTCCTCTTTAGCTGGAATTGGCTTTCCTTGAACATCCAAAGGCATTAATGTAAATTGGTAATAATTTTTCATTTCGGATTGGAAAACCACAACTTTTGAAGTAATTACACCAGATGAATTTGATATTTCATATTTTACAAAGTTTTTTTGACCTAAAACTAAGTTCTGAAATTTTCCAATCAGTTGAACTGTTCCAGCACTTTTTTTATTTAATTTTTCAAAAGAACATCTTCCCAAACCAAGTAAATTTTCTTTCTTTACTATTTCATCAATTTCGTCGTTTTTCCTAATTTCAGAAAATACTGCACATAAAGAATATTCTGGGTTAACAGCAATTGCATAAACTTCTGCAGGAGCTTTTTCTTCTCCATCTACAAAAAACCAATCTTTTGGAAGAAAAGCTATCATATCCCCAAGTCCAGAACGTACCATCTGATCAGACATTTCAATTTCAGGTTTTGGACTAAGTGCAATAGAAGTTTTAATTTCCTCTTTTTGCTCTTTTTCTTTTATAATAATACAAGAATTAAGTACAAATATAATTGATAATATGTATATTGATTTTTTCATTCAGTTGAAAATCTATGATATTTCTCTCCAGCTTCAATTTTTAATTTAAGATAGTTGTCTTTAGGAACTATCGGACAGGAGTATTTTTTATTGTATGCACAGTAAGGACTATAACATATATTAAAATCTAATATATAATTATTACCTTTGATTATTTCAATATCCAAATACCTACCAGCTTCATAAGTTTCATTTCCATTTGTTTCATCTAAAAAAGGTACAAAAAGAGAAGTTTTATGTTCAGGCATAAGATAACATATTAATTTAAATGGCTTATTATTAATTTTAAATTCAAATAAGCCAAATTTTATATATCTTCTAACTTTATTTTCTTTTGAAGTTAAAAGAGTTACAGTATCTTTATTTGCAAATTCATTTAATTTAGCTTTCACAAAATAATAAGGATTTGGGGAATAAAAATCAAATACAAATTTATCTTTATCTAACTTAGAAATTGGAGAATCTTCAGCATTTAAAAAGAAATCAATAATATCTTTACGAATATCTTTAATTCCAGCATAAGAAAATTCTCTTTCAATTATTTTTATTTCTTTTTCTTTAGCATTACAAGCAAAAGCAAAAATCAAAAGTAATAATATATATTTGTTTTTATTGTTCAAAGTACTTAAAATTAATACTCTTCAACATGAATTTGACCGGGTTCGGCTTGAGAATGTTTTTTAAATCCTTTATCAGCCAAGAAATTAATCATAGATTCAATCATTTTAGGATTTCCACACAAATAAAAATGTGTTTTTATTGGGTCTAATTCAATGCCACATTTATCTTGTAAAATGTTGTTTATAAGATGTCTTTCAATATATCCTCTAAGACCAGTCCAATAATCATCAGCTTTCAATAATGTCGGAAGGTAATGAATATTTGAGAACACATTTTGAATAAATGCAAGTTCGCTATGATAACCAAGATCCCATGGTTGTGCAGCACCATGAAAAATTGCCATTTTATTGTTTTTAAATTTATTAATATTAGTTCTTAAGAAACTAATAAAAGGTGAAAGTCCGGTACCTGTAGCAATCATTACAATATTGCAATCATCTGGAGTTTCTGCTAATTTAAAATATCCCGGAATTTCTTCATCAATCCAAATTCTTTTCCCTGGAGTTAAATTAAAAAGTCTTGGAGTTAAGTGCCCACCTTTTACTTGACTAATATAAAATTCAAAATATTGAGGGTCATTTCCAGCAGAAGCAATTGAATAAGAACGCTTAATCAAACTATTTTTAGGTACTCTTATTGAAGGTAAAACAGAGTTTGCAGATCTTGATTCGCTCTCAAGCAAACCAATTGTAGCATATTTTCCTGCAAAAAATTCTTTTCTTGGAGTATCAGTTCTAAGTCTTAATACCATCAAATCAGGTGTAATTAATATTTTACCAGTTACTGTGGCATTATATTTCATATTTTCCATAAAGACTATTTCAATTTTCTTAAAATTAGAGATTTCAAAACTAAATTATTTATTTGTTTTAACAAAGTAAAAACAATACAACTTATTCTGAACTTAGTAAATATGCTTTAATAAAGTCATCTATATCTCCATCCATAACTGAATGAATATCAGTTTTTTTAAATTCACATCTATGGTCATTTACCATAGTATATGGCTGGAAAACATAAGAACGAATCTGACTACCCCATTCTATTTTCTTTTTAGTAGCTTCAGTAGCTGCTTTTGCAGCATCTTCTTCATCTACTCTTTTTTGATACAATCTTGATTTCAACATTT
>JAYTXK010000202.1:0-1651 GCA_043743005.1 Ignavibacteriota bacterium | reverse complement strand
AATAATATTAAATAAATAATTATAAAACTATTTATAAATAACTTCAGCTTTCAAAAACTTTTTGGTATCTTTTGATATTTTATATTTTTCGGAAAATCTTTTACCAATTATCCAAATAATATCTAATCCATCATCAAGTACACAAATATTATCTTTTTGCATAGTAGATACTTTTTCATTAATTAAAAAATCACTAACTTTTACTCTTCCAGCCATACCAAAAGGTACGAATGTATCACCTTTTTGCCAATTTCTTATATTTAAAAATTGAGGCATAAACTCAAAATCCAAATATTCAACTAATGGATTATCATCTAATTCAATTTCATTTTTTTTAATTTCAGTCAAATTAAGTTTAAAATTTTCAAATTCATATTCACCAATGGTTTTAATTTTTTGGTTAATTTTTTCAATTTGTTTTTCTTTAAATATTACAATTGTTTCTCTATCTTTCAAGGCAAATATATTTTGATAAATATTTATTTTTGTTCCAGTATTAGCATTAATCAAGTCTAATATAGAATCAATTTGTGAATTAGTTAAAGCTGTATTTCCAAAATATTTTTCAAAAAGTAATTGTAAGATTTCTCCTTGAATAAAACTGCTATGAGTTTGAAACAATGGAAGTTTTAAATTAATTGAGCTTTCACTTGCTGAAAGAATTAAAGAATCAACGCTTTCTTTTACTCTTTCAATTACATATTTATCAGCTTGCTGAATTAATCTTGAAGTTCTATTTAATATATTTACTAAATTAGGATTATATTCTTTCTCAAGAAAAGGTATTAATGTATTTCTAATTTTATTTCTGGTATATATACTTTCTGAATTCGAACTATCTTCTCTCCATCTAAGCTCTCTTAATTTTGCATATTTAATTAAGTCACTTTTTTTGAAGTTTATTAATGGTCTAATTACAAAAATATTTTTGATGAATTCTCTTTTTGATGGAATGCCACTTAATCCAGTTAACCCACTTCCCCTAAACAAATTAATTAGAAAAGTTTCAACTGAATCATCAGCAGTATGTGCAGTTGCTAAAAAATCTACTTTTTCAGTTGTAGCTACTCTTTCAAAAAATTTGTATCTTAATATTCTTGCTGCTTCTTCAATAGAAAGAGAATTTTTTTCTGAAAATTCTTTTACTTTTCCAGTTGATGCGTGAAATGGTAAATTATATTCTTCAGCTAATTTTTTTACATATTCTTTATCATGATTGGCTTCATCACCTCTAAGGCTGTGATTAAAGTGAGCTACATGAATTTCAAGAGGGTAGATTAAAGATAAATTTGCTAACATATCAAGCATTACTACTGAATCTACTCCACCACTAACTCCAAGCACAATTTTTGCATTTTTATCAATGTATAATTTATTTTTAAGAAAATTAAGTAATTGTTCAAAATACAAATTATATGGAGCTTTGTAAATTTGATCTAAGCTAAGCATTTTGTCAATACTTATTGTAAAATTGTTTAATTGTTCAACTTTAGTAGTACTGATTGTAACTTTGTCTTCGTAAGTTTTTGATATTGGTTCAATTATGCTATTTGAATTTGAATTGTTATTTTGATTGAATGTACTTACTTTTTCTACTTTTTGAGGTAAAGTTTCAGCTGTAGTTTCTATTTGCTTATTAGGAATAATTTCA